>NZ_JACJDU010000033.1:0-56976 GCF_014163715.1 Shewanella sp. SR44-4
TCTAGCAGGACGAAGTCCGCTCTAGCAGCGAAGCGACTCTAGCAGGACGAAGTCCGTTCTAGCAGCGAAGCGACTTTAGCAGGACGCAGTCAGCTCTAGCAGCGAAGCGATCCTAGCAGGATGATGTGGGTATATAAAAAATCCCCTCACAAGTGAAACTTGGAGGGGATTTTATTAAGAATAACAATTACATCAAAACCAATTAACGTTGAATTCCTTCATGTTCGGCCGTGACTGCAATTTCTTCTTCTAATACTTCTTCTTCAGTCTCATTTTTGTTTTCTGCACCGTGCATCCAGTCAACTAATTTATCTGACATTAGGTATAAAATAATACCTGAGACGACCGCGGTAATACCAATGCCGGCAAAAATTGCCATTGCGTTAGCGAGTTGTTCTTCGACTTCGCCGCCATGGCCAATCAATGAACCGACTAGGCCACCAATTTTGTTTGCTGCAGCAATAAATAGAAACCATGCACCCATCATTAATGATGCAATACGCAGTGGAGCCAGTTTAGTGACCATAGATAAACCAATTGGTGATAAACATAATTCACCCATGGTGTGGAAGAAGTAAGCTCCTACTAACCACCACATGCTTGATTTAACTGAAGCGTCGCCACCCATTTCGAACACTGCGCCCATCATGAATAAGAAACCAATGGCCAGTAAGAATAAACCTAACGCAAATTTAACGGGTGAGTTAGGTTCATTTTTACCTAAGCGGATCCAAATAGAGGCAATCACTGGGGCAAAAACAACAATAAAGATAGCATTGAGTGATTGGAAGTAAGTGGTCGGTACTTCCCACGAGCCAATCATACGATCGGTGAAATTGTTGGTGAACAAGTTCATTAATCCGCCTGCTTGTTCGAAGCCAGCCCAGAAAATAATGGTGAATAACCCCATTACCATAATGACTTTAATACGGTCACGTTCAATCTTAGTTAGTGGTTCACTTCTGGTTTCACCTCTCGCTGCATTTTTTCTTTGTTCTACTTTAGCTGCCGGTTCGGTACCGATGTCGCCAAGTAATTTTTGGGCAAAGAAAAATTGAATAATCAACGATAAAATCATACCAACACCGGCGCAGAAGAAGCCTGCTTGCCAGTTATTGATAAACACGTCTTCACCACCAATAACCACTTCATGACCAAATGAAGTGTAAGCCCAAGCAACGATAAAGCCTGACAAGGCTGCACCTAAGTTGATGCCCATGTAAAATATGGTAAATGCGCCATCACGACGGTGATCACCAGCAGGGTATAAATCACCTACCATTGTGGAGATATTTGGTTTAAATAGTCCGTTACCTATAATTAGCGTCCCTAAACCAATATAAAACATAGTGGTTTCTAAACCCGGCATCCAGCTATGTGGTGCTGCAAGCGTAAATTGACCCGCTGCCATTAAGAAGCCACCAATATAAATAGCTTTACGTTGACCCAATACGTTATCTGCTAGCCAGCCACCAATTAATGGTGTTAAGTAAACTAAACCGGTAAAAGTACCATATAGAGATAATGCGTCTGCTTGGCTCCAGCCTAAACCACCACCTGCTTCATTGCTTTGCACTTTATCTACCAAATAAAGTACTAAAATTGCACGCATTGCGTAATAGCTAAAGCGTTCCCATAGTTCTGTTGTAAAAAGCAAGAACAGCCCCTTAGGGTGTCCAAACAATGTACCTTGTGGTTTTGCGTCACTCATTAAGTCTTCCACCTTAAGCTTGTGATTGCCTGTGAGAAAATATCGTCACAGAAATAATTGTTTGCAAGAGTTGTCTATGATTGCCTTATCAACTAACACTTGAAATAACGGGTGTTTGACCGTGATGAAGCAATACTGAGCAACTTTATTGTTTATTTTTTATATTAAATAATGTCAGTTTGACGCTGAATGCTAACCAAACATCAAAAAGCTAACCTTATATACCCTTTTCATGCCGGCAAAGTCAATGTTAATGCGGGGAACAGAGAGGTTAAGCTTGTTATAAAATGTGTCAATACAAACAATCAACTATCAGTAATGTTAGTTGTTTGTATTGTTTTTGTTGCAAAGTTAGCTGGAAATTAATAAGGTTTTCTGGCATCGAGCCGATACCTATATCACGCTTAAGTGACATTTTAGTTAAGCATGATGGTGCAAGGTGTTGATTATAAAGTGTTGTCTTTTAATTTCAGCGATAAACAGTTAAAATACGATTCTTTAACAAATTTCGATGTCATGTCGAAGAGGTATTTATGACTATCATTCGAGCTGTGACATTGATTTTAATTGGCTGTTTTATCTGCACTGCCCATGCCTGGGTCGATACAGATTTTGACGGCGTTCCTGATAAAAAAGATGCCTGTAATGATACCCCTGTTAACAGTGTTGTTATGGCAAATGGTTGTATTGATACTGAATTGTTGATTGTTGATGAGGATGCCGAAGATGATGCTGAGTTTGATGAAGCTGAATTAGGCGCGACAGTAACAAATAATTCGGCCCTTATTGCTGAACAATGTCGTCAACAACGAGATGTTTCTGTGGCAGTGGATTGTTTTGGGTCTATTCTTCAACCTGTGTATTTTGATTTTGATAAATCAGTAGTGTTGTTAACTCAGCGACCAACCTTGGTTAGGGTACAGCAATACATTGAGCAACATCCTCAAGTGGCTATTCGTTTAGAGGGACACACTGATAATATTGGTAGTGATGCTGTTAACCGCTCACTATCACTTAAACGTGCAGCCACCATTAAAGATTTACTCGTAAATGAGTACCAATTTCAACCGACGTCGATTGAGATCGTTGGCATGAGTAACAAAAATCCGATCGCGGATAATGCCACTATAGAAGGGCGTCAGCGTAATCGACGAGTAGAATTTATTATATCGGCAGAATAAGACTGCTATTAAAATGGAGAAAGAAATGGAACATATAGAAGGTTTAGATGCTTTAGTGGAGCAGGCACCTGAGTTTTTGATGACTTATGGTCTTAAAGCGCTAGCTGCTATTGTTATTTTTCTCATCGGTAAGTATTTTTCCGGTGTAGCAAAACGCATAACAACCAAATTATTGACCAACCGCAAAGTGGATACAACAGTTGTTTCGTTTGTGGCAAACTTAGCGTGGATGTTGGTGTTTGTATTTACTATTGTCGCCACGCTGGGTCAAGTTGGTGTGCAAACTGCGTCATTGGTTGCGGTTATCGGTGCCGCGGGTTTAGCAGTAGGTTTAGCATTACAAGGTTCACTTTCGAACTTTGCATCAGGTGTATTGATGGTGCTTTTCCGTCCATGTCGCGTAGGCGACTTTATCGAAGCGGCTGGTGTTGCCGGTGTAGTTGATGAAATTACCATTTTCTCAACCCGTTTACGTACTGGTGACAACAAAATGATTATCGCGCCTAACTCAGCGATTATGAACGGCACTATCACCAACTATTCAGCACTAGAAAAGCGTCGTATCGATTTAACGATTGGTGTTTCGTATACTGCTGATATCGCTAAAACTAAGAAGGTATTAGCGGATATTTTAGATAATAATCAGTTTGTGTTAAAAGACCCTAGTTATACTATCGGTCTAGCTGAGCTTGCTGACTCTTCAATCAACTTTGTTGTACGTCCGTGGGTTAAAACACCAGACTATTGGACTGCGCGTTTTGAATTGCTTGAGCAAATCAAGAATGCATTAGATGCAGCTGAGATTGAAATTCCATTCCCACAAATGGATTTGCATGTGAAAGAAGTTCCAGCAAAATAATATTGCAGATAAGTTAATCTTCTAAAAACCAGCATTTGCTGGTTTTTTTATACCTAATATCCGCTCTACTCCCCAAAAACATCCTTAATTGAGTTGTTTTTTGTGCGTCAATAATCATCTAGTTAGTCTTACTTTTACTATTTACTGTTTTTAGCAGCCATAACGCCTTATTTCATAAATATATATTTTTTTGAACATATTAAAAATAAATGTTTATGAAAAAATAACCATTTAGCATTGTTAAGCAGCGTTTCCAAGAGGATGATAATTAAAGGTAAGATTTTTGGTTGTCATTGATTAAAAATCTACTGCTGCACCTTTTTTCATCAAATTTCATACTTAGGAGTATCTTAATATGAGTCAAAGTATCGCAAGTTTTATTACTCAAACCCTTGAACAAGCAGGCGTGAAACGGATTTGGGGGGTAACTGGCGATTCACTTAACGGAATTAGTGATAGCTTGCGAAAAATGGGTACGATTGAATGGCTAGGAACACGCCATGAAGAAAGCGCTGCTTTTGCCGCAGGTGCAGAAGCACATATTTCAGGAGAGTTGGCCGTCTGTGCTGGTTCTTGTGGTCCAGGTAATCTTCATTTGATTAATGGTTTGTTCGATTGTCATCGTAATAAAGTTCCAGTATTAGCCATTGCTGCTCATATACCTTCATCAGAAATTGGCAGCAATTATTTCCAAGAAACTCACCCACAAGAATTATTTAAAGAGTGCAGTGTTTTTTGTGAATTAGTTTCCAGCCCTGAACAAATGCCATATTTACTCGAAACAGCCATGCGTCAGGCTATCTTACATAATGATGTTAGTGTGCTGGTGCTTCCGGGAGATATCGCGCTTAAGGCGATGCCTGAAACGACCAAACCAAAATGGAACGTCCCAAAACCTGCTTCTTATATCGCTGATTTAGCTGACACAAAAACACTTGCTACTCACCTTAATAAAAGCGGCAAAGTCACTTTATTGTGTGGTGCTGGCTGTAAAGATGCTCATGATGAAATTGTTGCCTTAGCCGCAAAACTACAAGCACCCATTGTACATGCCATGCGCGGTAAAGAGTTCCTTGAATATGATAACCCTTACGATGTTGGGATGACTGGGTTTATCGGCTTTTCATCTGGTTACCACGCAATGCAACAAGCAGATACGTTGTTGATGATAGGCACCAGCTTCCCTTATCGAGCTTTCTATCCAGAAAACATCACTATCTTACAAATTGATAATCAACCCGCGTCACTCGGGAGACATGTGCAGATTGATTTTGGTGTTCTAGGGGATACCAAAAATACCGTCACTTCACTGCTTGAACTTATTAAGGAAGGCCGTTCTAGCGCTCACCTAGAGCAGTGTGTTAAAAACTATCAAGAATCCCGAAAAGATTTGGATGTTCTCGCCAATGGTAAAACATCACATAATTTAATTCATCCACAATACTTAACCCGTCTGCTTGATGAGCAAGCAGGTCAAGATACTATCTTTACCTGTGACGTTGGCACGCCAACAGTTTGGGCTGCTCGTTATTTATCGATGAATGGTCAACGTCGTTTAATTGGATCATTTAACCATGGATCAATGGCTAATGCATTGTCACAGGCAATGGGAGCTCAATCACTGGATCGTAATCGTCAGGTAATTGCAATGTGTGGTGATGGTGGATTTTCGATGTTGATGGGAGAGCTACTCTCTCTGAAACAACTTAACCTACCGATTAAAATTATTGTTTATAACAACCGCTCACTGGGTTTTGTCGCCATGGAGATGAAAGCCAGTGGCTACTTATCAAATGATACTGATCTAGAGAATCCAAGCTTTGCAAAAATTGCTGAAGCTTGTGGTCTGAAAGGGATCCATGTCAACGATCCAGGCAAACTACCCGAAGCAATGGCGGAAATGATGGAGCACTCTGGGCCAGTTGTTCTTGAAGTCGATACGGCGAAACAAGAGCTTGCGATGCCACCAAAAATTAAGTTCGAACAGGCGAAAGGCTTTAGCGTTTACATGATGAAAGCGCTAATTAATGGTAAAGGTAATGAAATTGTTGAACTGAGTAAAACCAACTGGTCACGTTAATCAAATCCCGTTCTTATTGGGCTCGGTCATTTAGCCCTTTAGGAAAGTATATGATCGTTAAGCGTTACATCGTAAAATGCCTTGTCGATACTACAATAACTAATAATGTCTAAACTGTAGATTGAGGCTTATTAAGTCACTAAACTGGCTTTTAAAGAGTATCGAGAAATTTTTATCGAGTAATATCGATTCAAAGTTAAATATATAATATTAAAACTGATTAACTATCTTTATCATAAGAGCACTGAGCCATTAGCTATCATTTGCGTAACTATTGGCTCTAACTATTTCTACTGGTGTCATGTTTACTAAGATCTCTCGTTAGCACCCAGTTCAAACCGCTCATCAGTACCTTTAACAGGAGTTTTCCATGAAGCTATTTTCTACCATTGCAGTGATCACATTATTATCCTCATCGGTTATGAGTGCCCCCAGTTTTGCTGGCGAGAAAACCATGATTACTATGGGGGGAACCCCTGTTGCTTTAGAAGGTAAAATACCGAGTATAAATACGGTTGCACCCTTGTTTACTGTTGTGGATGAAAAGTTTAATCCAGTCAGTTTGAGTGACTTTAAAGGTAAGACGATACTCATTAGCGCGGTACCCAGTTTAGACACTGGCGTGTGTGCATTACAGACCAAACGATTTAATAAAGAGTTTACTCAATATGATGCCAATGTGGTCATGTTAACCATTAGCGAAGACTTACCGTTTGCTCAGAAGCGTTTTTGCCAAACCGAAAATGTGGATAAAATTAAAGTGTTGTCTGACTCCGTATGGCGTGATTTTGGCGAAAAGTATGGTTTGTTGATCAAAGACCGTGGTTTATTAGCCCGTTCAATTTTTATTATTGATTCTCAAGGCATATTGAAATATCAAGAATTAGTGACGGAAGTAAGTGAACACCCAAACTACGATGCTGCTTTAGCGGCATTAACAGAAATTTCATCAGTGGCGAAGTAGTTGCGTAGCTTCCATAATGTTGAGTGAAAGAGGATAGAGATGCAGCATGATTGATTTTCGAAGTGATACGGTGACTCAACCGACTGAAGCAATGCGTTTAGCCATGTCGAGGGCAGAGGTCGGTGATGATGTTTATGGTGATGATCCGACCGTCAATAATTTACAAGATATGGCAGCAGAGATGTTTGGCTTTGATGGTGCTCTGTTTGTCAGTTCTGGTACGCAAGCTAATTTATTGGCATTGATGTCTCATTGTGAACGCGGAGATGAGTATCTTTGTGGTCAACAAGCTCATAACTATAAGTTTGAAGGCGGCGGGGCAGCGGTATTAGGCAGCATTCAACCTCAGCCTCTGAATAATCAAGCTGATGGCAGTATTTTATTGAATGATATTGAAGCTGCGATTAAGCCTGATGACGTGCATTTTGCAAGAACACGGTTGTTGAGCTTAGAAAATACCATAGGCGGCAAGGTATTAAACCAAGATTATTTATCCCAGGCACAAAGTCTTGCGTTTAATCGTGGGCTTAAAATCCATTTAGATGGTGCCCGGGTTGCCAATGCTGCGGTAGCGCAGGGCATTGCTATTGCCGATATTACTCAATACTTTGACTCTGTATCGATTTGTTTATCAAAAGGCTTATGTGCACCGATTGGGTCGATTTTGTTAGGCGATGAGCGATTAATTGGTAAAGCGACACGTTGGCGTAAAATGCTCGGTGGTGGAATGCGTCAAGCAGGTATTATCGCTGCAGCGGCTAAGTTGGCGTTAACTGAGCAGGTCGATCGTTTAGCGGATGATCATTACAATGCAAAAACCTTGGCTTTGTTGTTGGCTGAAATGAGTGAGTTTGCTGTCGATGTTAGTTTGGTGCAGACCAATATGGTTTTCGCCACACTCGCAGAACATATCGACCCTAAAATGCTTACTGCCAAACTGGCCGATAAAGGCATTATCATTAGTCCGAGCCGACAGTTGCGCTTGGTGACTCATAAAGATATTAGTGCTAATGACATCAGTGTTTTTGTGAATACGTTGAAGCAAATTATTCGCTAATCAATATCAGTTAATATTCATTTTAAAGGCCATACTCAGTGTGGCCTTTTTCTTTTTTGGTGCGAAGATGCATTTATTTTGGGCATTCTGAGAGTTTTTTAATTTAAAAATCTATTTATCACATTGATTATTAAAGCTTAATATACTTGGCTTGATCGTTGCTACTTATTTAGAGGTATGCGCCTAACGACGCAAAATTAATAAGTCAGATAATGAGGTCACTATGAAATATTTCTCACGTCATATCATCATGCCTATTCATCTTAATAGCACTCAAAGCTTATGTTGTGGCCAGTTATTAAGTTGGGTTAATGAGGAAGCAACAATTTTTGCCAGTTGCCAAATGCGCAGCCAATTCCATATTGCCAAAGTGATATCGGAAATTAATTTTATGGCACCGGCACAAACAGGCGACATTATCGAGTTTGGGTTTGAGCTAGTAAGCTTAGGTCAAAGTTCAGTCACTGTTCGCTGTAAAATACGTAATAAAGTCAATCATGCGCCGATTGCTTTCATCGATAAGATGGTATTTGTCAACGTGAATGAGAATGGCTTACCCATTCCGCACGGTATGCGAGCCAATGCCGCTTAATTGTATTTCTATTATCGTGGGTTCGTGTTCGTAAGTATGTGTTACGACAGGGCAAGAACTTATAGCCATTGACAATAAAACCGCAAAAAATAAGGAGCTATGATAGCTCCTTAATGTTGATGGTAAATAGACTTGATGTATTATTCGACTTTAGCGATACGCTGTTGATAATCATCGATTAAATGCTCCATTATTTGATTCGGAGAAGCATCTTGGCAGCAGTTGTCTAAATAGATTTTAAAAGTGACAAGGGCATGGCCATCATGCTTAAGGCGGCTACTTTGCATGGCAAAATAAGCTTCTTCATTATCGGCCTTTCGAACCACAAAATCGTCTAGTTCAAATGATTTGGTGCCAGAGAGGTTGTGCCATTTAGTGATACGGTCTAGAGCAATTTCGCAAGATTGGTTTACTTCGATATGGTTGAGCCATGTTGCAGCTTGTTCGTTTTCTTTATAGTGCGGGCATCGAACGGTGTAATTATATATATGAGTGATTGCTGTCATTGTTTACCTACCTATTCGCTATCTAAGTGTTTTCACTATAGACCTTATTTTTTATATTGGTCAATCCTTATTTCAAGAACTTAGATCTAAGCATCACTTTTTACTAAATTAAAAATAAGCTGTTGTCATTGTTGATTTTTTACATTAAACGGCAGACAAAAAAGCCCGTAATAAAATACGGGCTTTATGCTGTGCTATAAAACGAGCTTAGCTTAATTCTGGTTAATAACTATTTGATAATTGCTTATTATCCCTTGCTGAGGTTAGTTATAAAGCGTTTGTGAAAATTTGACAGATCTCTTGATGTGTCGCTTGTTTCGGGTTAGTAAAGCCACAAGCATCCTTGAGAGCATTGTCTGCTAAAGTTGGGATGTCTTGTGCTTTTACGCCTAGCTCGGTTAAATTAGCTGGAATGTTAACCGCTTTTGATAATTGCTTAATGGCGTCAATGGCCGCTTTAGCGCCTTGCTCGTCTGTCATTGCTGCTATGTCGACACCCATAGCTTTTGCGACATCAGCTAAGCGTGCAGGCACAACTTGGGCGTTATAGGTTTGTACATGAGGTAGCAATAATGCGTTACAAACCCCGTGTGGTAAGTCATAAAAACCGCCAAGTTGATGTGCCATAGCATGCACATAACCAAGGCTGGCATTATTAAAGGCCATGCCCGCTAGAAATTGTGCATAAGCCATGTTTTCTCTGGCTTGAATGTCATCGCCTTTTTTAACTGCATTAATTAAATTGGCTTGGATCAGTTCAATAGCTTTGATTGCACACGCGTCGGTGATGGGATTGGCTGCAATAGAGACATAAGCTTCAATTGCGTGTGTTAATGCGTCCATCCCGGTTGCAGCAGTCAGTGATGCTGGCTTTTCTAGCATCAGTTCAGGATCGTTTACAGATAGAATAGGTGTGGTATTTTTATCGACAATGGCCATTTTAATGTGCCTTGCCTCATCGGTAATAATACAAAAGCGGGTCATTTCACTTGCTGTGCCTGCGGTAGTGTTAATCGCGACTAAAGGCATTTGTGCTTTAGTTGATACATCTACACCTTCATAATCTTTAATGCTACCGCCGTTGGTGGCCACGAGTGCGATTCCTTTAGCGCAATCGTGCGGTGAACCGCCGCCCAAAGAAATAATCACATCACACTGATTGGCTTTTAGTAGTTCAAGGCCTGCAGCAACATTACCTGTTGTTGGGTTAGGTTGAACGCCATCAAAAATAACCACTTCAATACCATTGGCATTGAGTTTATCTGCAACCTTCGCCACTAAACCAATACTCACTAGTGGTTTGTCGGTGACAATAAGTGCTTTGGTAAATCCAAACGCGTTGATGTCTTTAATCGCTTCATCTACGCTGCCTTGACCCAGAATGTTGACGCTTGGAATGAAAAATTTAGTCGCCATATTGATTGTCCTTTATATAGAATTAAGTTTTCTCTGAATTAAACATACCAATAACATTGCAGCTATTATGTGACGTGAAGCTCGTTAACGTCGATTAAGTCACAATCAATAGGCCGTTTTATTACCAACACGACATTTTCCAAGTAACTGTGATCTAGGGTGATATTTTTTGACACCGACACTATGGTTGGTCGGTTATTGCGCATTTTGTTGTGTTGGATAGGATGACAATTTCTCTTAAATAATATTATCGAAATTTCAGATGAATATTATGCCCTTTATATATAGAATGGTTTACGGTATAAAGACGAAAAATCATAGTGTTAGTTTACTTCTACTATACTAAATAGAGACAGCTTGGATGCTACTGTGCTTGTTAAGGATGGATAAGGGAAATGTATAGATGTTTGGTCTAAATGTTTTTTTCTCAATTTTAGAAAATGCAGCGCTATTACTTGCGCTAGTTTATGTTTACTCACTCTCTCCTACGCATCAACGTAAGGTGACGCCTTTTTTATGGCAATTTTTAATGGGCGCAGTTATTGGCACTATTGGCGTTGTTATTATGATGGATCCCTTGGTTCATCAACAGGAAATATTGTTTGATGCCCGCTCGGTAGTACTCTGTTTAAGTGGACTGTTTTTTGGAGGTATTCCAACACTTGTCGCAACCATTATCATGGCGCTTTATCGCTATCATTTGGGTGGCGTTGCTGTATGGGTTGGTATATTTGCGTTAAGCAGTAGTGCGGTCATTGGATTAGTGTGGCGTCGGTACCGTCGGCATGAATTAGATCAAATTCGTTATCGTGAATTCTACCTTTTTGGCGTTATTGTTCATTCCCTATTGTTGTTATGGCTATTTTTATTGCCATTTGATCAAGCGTTACACGCTATCAGTGTTGTGTCTTTGCCTATCATGCTGGTATTACCTTTATTGACTATGGTCATCGGTCATTTACTTGCAAAAATAGTGTTTCGTGGGCGCGATATTCAAGTCAAATTGCAAGAAGATTTTCTTTTCAACAATCAATTTGATATTGGCAATATTGGTATTTCTATTACCACTAAAACTAAGCATTGGTTGAGAGTTAACCCCTATTTATGTCGAATGTTCGGTTACAGCGAAAATGAATTAAAGGCGTTAACGTGGGCTGAATTAACACACCCAGATGATTTGAATAAAGATTTATTATTATTTGAGAAAATGAGTAAAGGCGAACTCAATGAATATGAAATTGATAAGCGTTTTATTGCCAAAGATGGTTCGGTCATTTATACCCATGTGACCATCGCCTGCCGCCGTCATGTTCAAGACAATACTTTCCTAGTTATTGCCGGTTTTCTTGATATCACTCATCAGAAACAGGCCGAACAAGATTTATTGCAAAGTAACGAGCAACTTGCGCTGGTACTCGATAGCAGTGAGTTAGGCGTGTGGGACTGGGATGTCAAACAGAATCGAATTCGTACGAATCGATACAGTGCTGACATTTTAGGTTGCTCAATGGAAGAGCTTAATCAGCATCCTAAATTGTGGATAAATGCGATACAGCTAAAAGATAAATTTAAGTTTCTTCGCAGCATTAATGAAATTGTAAAAGGTCGCTGTATAAGCCAACGAGTGGAATATCAATTAACTAACATGGACGGCGACAGTCGGTGGATTTTGCAAACAGGAAGAGTGGTTGACGTTGATGATAAAGGTAAACCGCTTAGAATGTGTGGTACTCATAGTGATATCACTGATATCAAGCAGGTTGAAGACTCGCTAAGTATTGCAGCATCTGTATACCAAAACTCCAGTGAAGCCATGAGTGTGTTTACTGCAAAGGGCATTATCATTGATTCAAATCCTGCCTTTTCTTTTATCACTGGATTCAGTCAACAAGACATACAAGATCAGCATTTACGTATGTTTGAAACAGATCTTCAACCCCAACATTTTTATCAACAATTAAGCCAACAGCTTAGCCAGCAGGGACATTGGCATGGTGAAGTGTGGATGCGTCGTAAAAATGGTGAAAATTACCTTATTTTATTAACCATTAATTCAATCATCCGAACAAAGTCGCAGGCTGCGCGATTTGTTGCGTTATTTTCTGATATTACCGAGAAAAAGCAAACTGAAGAGTTGATATGGCGCCAGGCTAATTATGATGCACTTACCGGTTTGCCAAATCGTAGGATGTTGTTAACATTTTTGAATCAAGAGGTATTCCATTCTGACCGACAGCATAATCATTTTGCATTGATGTTTTTAGACTTGGATTTTTTTAAAGAGGTTAACGACACGTTGGGCCATGATATGGGCGATGTATTGTTAATTGAGACGGCGGAACGCTTAAAAAACAGCGTACGCGAAACCGATGTTGTCGCCCGTCTTGGTGGTGATGAATTTACCATAGTGTTAACTAATCTTGAAGATACCCATGGGGTAGAACGTGTTGCACAACAAATACTTAAACGACTTGCAGAGCCTTATTTATTAGGTGATCAAACGGCCTATATTAGTGGCAGTATTGGTATTACGTTATTTCCAGACGATGCAAAAACAACCGAAGCATTATTGAAGAATGCCGACCAAGCCATGTATTCGGCAAAATCCCATGGTCGTAATCGGTTTAATTATTTTACCTCCGCAATGCAAGACGATGCACAAAAGCGGATGGCGTTGATTCAAGACCTTAAAGTGGCGATTATCCAGCAGCAATTTGAGTTGTATTATCAGCCTATTGTGGATTTAAGCTGTCAGCAGATCATCAAGGTGGAAGCGTTAATTCGTTGGAACCATCCAACAATGGGGTTAATTCCACCGGCAGATTTTATCTCTATTGCTGAAGATACTGGGATGATAATCGATATTGGCAATTGGGCTTTTTATCAAGCCTGCGAGCAAGTCGCAAAATGGAAGACACAATTTAATCACCATATTCAGATTAGTATTAATATGTCACCAGTACAGTTTAAAGACGAGTCGACCGATGTTGAAAATTGGCTTAAACACATGTCTTTACTCGCGCTGCCTACCAATAGCATTTGTATTGAAATTACTGAAAACTTACTACATGACATTGAACCTAATGTTGAGGCTAAATTGCAGGCTTATAGTGATGCAGGTATGCAATTGTCGCTTGATGACTTTGGTACTGGCTATTCATCATTACCCTATTTAACCAAATATAATGTTGATTATCTTAAGATTGATAAATCTTTTGTGGGTCGATTGGCTGCCAAAAACAATGATATGTGTTTGTGTGAAGCGATTATTGCAATGGCTCATAAACTCGGTATCAAAGTCATTGCCGAAGGTGTTGAAACCGAAAGTCAACGGCGTTTATTGGCGTCTGCTGGTTGTGATTATGGCCAAGGATATGTATTTTCGCATGCCTTGTGTCGCGATGATTTTGAGCAAAAGTATTTAGTGGAAAAGGTAATACCATTGCAGGTTAGTCAGCAGATATAACGTTAGTACTGTGACTGTTCATTCAAAACCGGCGTGACCCATCGTGATGATATGGCTAATGCCATCACTAATGTAATAGTTAATGATGTTTAGATTAGTATACAATAGCGACCTATTTTTATTTGTGTTATTGGGTCTGTTATGTCATTTACGTCGCTAGGGTTACCGCCATTATTATTAGATGCGGTTAATCAATCTGGGTATCAAACTGCTACTCCTGTCCAACAAGCTGTGATCCCACTAGCGCTCGATGGCCGAGATGTATTGGCCAGTGCCGAAACCGGTACCGGAAAAACAGCTGCTTTTGCGTTACCGTTACTAAGTCATTTAATGGCGCAAGATCATTCAGACTTATTGCCACCAAATCGTTTACGCGCATTAATCATGACACCGACTCGCGAGCTAGCAATTCAGATTGAGCAAAATTTAGTTAAATACAGCCAGTTTATCAATCTGACCAGCTTAGCCGTTTATGGTGGCGCGAGCATCAATCCTCAGCGTAAGGCATTAGAACAAGGCGTCGATATTTTAGTGGCAACGCCAGGACGATTGTTTGACATTATTGGCCAGCATGAATTGGATCTATCTTTTGTTACTCACTTAGTGATTGATGAAGCTGATCGCATGCTTGACCTTGGTTTTGTTAAAGATATTGAAAAAGTGAAGCGTTTAATCGCCAGGCAACATCAAACTATGATGTTTTCTGCTACTTTTTCTGAAGAAGTTAAAACGCTAGCGGCTAAAATGCTAAACAATCCTAAATACGTTCATGTTGAAACCCAAACTACTGCCGCTAATGTTGTCCAGCAAGTCTATCAAGTGGATACCCGCCGAAAAGCTGAGTTGTTATCTGAATTAATTGGCAAGCATAACTGGCAACAAGTTATGGTGTTCACCAGCCGTAAAGAAACAGCAGATCATTTATACCGCGAGTTAAGCTTAGACGGTATTAAGTCATCGGTATTTCACGGTGATAAAAGCCAAGGGGCTCGAAATCGTGCGTTGGAAGAGTTTAAAGCTGGTCAATTACGCGTGTTAATCGCTACAGACTTGGCCGCTCGAGGGCTTGATATTCAAGCTCTGCCAAGAGTCATTAACTTTGAATTACCTGAAGAATGCGAAGATTACATCCATAGAGTAGGGCGTACAGGCCGTGCGGGATTAGGCGGTGAAGCCATTTCGCTGGTGAGTCCTCAAGAGTTAGAGTTACTTGGCGCGATTGAACAACTTATTGAACAATCATTGCCGATATTGGTACCAACAGGGTACGAGGAAGGGGCGCCATTACCGGCTCGATATCGCGATGTTGCGGCAGAAAAACCGAAAAAAGTCCTTAAGTACAAACGTGGCAAGCCATCGCAAACCGATGTGAAACCTACTCGAAAGGGTAAATACGCTAAAGCGAAAAAATGATCACAAAACCGATTAACACCAATATTATTACTGGCTTTCTGGGTGTGGGTAAAACCACGCTCATTAGCCAATTATTAGCTCATAAGCCCAAAGACGAAGTGTGGGCTGTGCTGGTAAATGAGTTTGGCGAAATAGGCATTGATGGCGGTTTGTTAAATGCGACTGCTGCAGGTAATAATAGTCCTGATGTTACACCAGCAAAGCCTGCCAGTATTGTCATAAAAGAAGTGCCAGGTGGTTGCCTGTGTTGCGTCTCCGGCTTACCAACACAAGTCGCGATAAATCAACTTATTCAGCAAACTAAGCCGGACCGGTTATTGATAGAACCTACTGGGCTTGGGCATCCTGCTGAAATAGTGAAGTTATTAACATCTGAATATTATCAACATGTTATTACTTTGCAAAGTAGTGTATGTCTGGTTGATGCGCGTAAAGTCAGCGATCCGCGCTATCGAAATCATGATACGTTTACGCAGCAATTACAGATGGCAGATGTGCTGTTGGCCAATAAAGCCCAGCATTACACTGAAACAGATCATTTACAGTTACAGCAATTCCTCAGCAAGTTACATTTACAACAGACGCCACTAATTAGTGTCGATAATCACTTTACTGATGTTGACCTAATCCAACAGTTATTATTGCGCTTAAATACCCCGACAAAGTATCAAACGGTGCCAGCGGGACAACGGCTATTGGGGCGGAAAACGCTTATGGATAACTGGCTGTCTAACGAACCACCACTGAGCGATATCGATACCCCTGAGTTTTCCCCTACTGGGTTTATTCACAAAACTAACCAAGGTGAGGGTTGTTACAGTAGTGGTTGGATATTTTCAGCAGTACATTGTTTTCAGTTTGAGCAATTTATGGCGTGGGTAGACACGGTTAAAATGGACAAGGTACTGAGATTAAAAGCTATTGTTATTACCCAGGATGGGGTGCTCAGTGTCAATATGGTGGATGATAAGTTGATGCTTAATGAACTTGATGATGCACTAGATACACGGGTCGAAATTATTAGCGATATGCCGCTTGAACATGAAAGATTGCAGCAACAGTTACTGGCGTGTTTATTGATTTAGTCTGAGTTGAGATGGGCAATTCGTTTTATAGGACATGTCGTTTTGATAGTACCTCTCGATTGAGTAGGATGACTCGTTTGAGTACGCTAATTAACGCTGAGTTCGGATATTAGTGTTAAGTATGGTAACAAAAATTAAGGGCATTGATATGATATCAATGCCCTTATTGTTTACGCTATTTACTGTGATGGTCCATTAGTTTAACGAGTACATTCTTCTAATAAATAGGCTAAATGGCGGTATGAAATACCACTGTGTTGGGTTAAGCCGACTTCACACATTCTGTTAGCGTAGTAACCTTCTTTCGTTTCTGCCGGAATGAGCTTTTTAATGTTACGCAGTGCGCTGGCATTAATTTCAGGCTTATAAAGCCCTTTTTCACCGGCATAACCACAACAGCTAATGCCCGCGGGCAACACTACATGGTTAGCACACGCATCAGCAATAGCTTGTTGCTTAGGCTCTAATTTCATCTTACGGGCACTACAGCCTTGGTGTAAAGTGACGTTAGATTTCTTCGTAATTGTCATGTTTGGTAACATCTCGTCGTGCATAAACTCGACTAAATCGGTTATTTTCACCTTAGGGTTACCGGTTAATGTGCGATAAGTACAAGACAATGCATCAACGATAATAGGCACTTTGCCATTTTCAGACTGTGTACTGAGTGCGTCAATAAGTTCATCACGCTTAGCATCGGCGTTTTTAAAATCACCTTTTGATTCCCACATCTGACCGCAACATAAATGGCGGGTATTTTCTGGGATGATCACATTGTAGCCAGCGCGTTCAAGTAAAGTCATAACCACTTCTGGCAAGGTGCGGTTGTCAGGATCTTTTGGTGTTGGACCAAAGGTTCTGCCACCACATGCAGGGAAGTATAAAACTGTTTGTTGACCCGGTTTATGGGCTGATGGCTTTGCCACTTTGCCACCTTTAGGGAAGTCTGGATTCCAATAAGGTACTTCTTTGGAAATCAAACGACCCGCTTTCATCAACGAGTTGGTGATACCATCGCCAGTTATTTTATGCACAATACCTAAAATATCAAAGCCGGTGCTGATCACTTGGTTTACTGCGCCAAAATGCTTGGCTTGGAAGTCGAGCACTTTTTGTTCTGTGGTGGTGATGTACGGTGTGCGCAGTTTACGCACCAAATTACCCATGCTGTTGTCAACTGGGCAGGCAATAGTACATAGCTGACAGGCTGCACAGGTATCAACCACATCATATTTGGCACTGGCACGCATTTCTGCGGCGGCTTTTTTATCACCCGATTGCTCTAAACGTTCAATTTCACGCAATACCGCAATACGTTGGCGCGGAGAGAAGTTAAGCGCCGATGTTGGACAGGTTTTCTCACAAAAACCACATTCAATACATTTATCAATAAAGTCATCTACCACTGGGCAAGGTTTGATGTTTTTAACATGTACCAGCGTGTCATCATTGAGAATAACCCCAGGATTTAACAATTTACTTGGGTCGAAAATTTGTTTGATTTGCTTCATTAATGTATATGCGTCAGTGCCCCATTCCATTTCAACAAAGGGGGCTACAGCTCGACCAGTACCATGCTCTGCTTTCATCGAACCATCGTACTTATTGATCACCATTTCAGCGACATCTTGCATGAAATTTTGGAAACGATTGATATCATTTTGAGAGGCAAACGTTGGCGTGATAATAAAATGGAAGTTACCGGCTAAAGCATGGCCATAAATCACCCCTTCGGGGTAACCGTGTTGATGGAATAAAGCGGTTAAGTCTGCTGCTGCACTGGCTAAATGTTGTAATTCGAATGCAACATCTTCAATAATAACCGATGTGCCTTTAGGTCTTGCACCGCCAATAATAGGGAATAAACCAGAGCGCATTGCCCAATACTGGCCAAATACTGCTGGATCATTACTGAATTCAGTTGGACGTTCAGTGTCAATGTGAGCGATTTTTGTGATCACATCTTGAGTGTATTGCACTAACGTTTCGGGGTCATTAGCACGACACTCAATTAATAGAATGGCTGAACCTTCTGGTAAATCACTTAGCCACTCCGGCATGCCAGTTTTACCGGTAACCGATTTAATCGATGCCCAATCAAGTAATTCTGCAGCGGCCACACTATCACCTTTAATCGGTGGTATTGCGCTGGCAGCATCTTCCATATTGAAGAACACCGCCATGGCAGAAGCTTTAAATTGAGCTTCTTCAACGGTGTGATAAGTGACTTCATTTACAAACGCAAGTGTGCCTTCTGAGCCCACAATTAAGTGATTAATGATGTCAAATGGATCGCTAAAATCTACCAGTGCATTAATGCTGTAACCCGTGGTGTTCTTAATCGAGAACTTTTTACGGATCCGCGCCGATAGGGTTGGATTATTTTGAGTTAATTGCGCAAGATCGGTTAACGCCGTAAGTAACGCAGGATTAGATTGGCTAAATGCTGCTTTTGAATGCGGACAACCTGTATCAAGTTCAGTACCATCGGCAAGCATTAATTTAACTGATTTAATGGTTTGATAACTGTTCTGCGCGGTGCCACAACACATTCCAGATGCATTATTTGCTACCATTCCGGCAATTTGTGCAGAGGCTAGTGTGGCTGGATCGGGACCAATTTTTTTATTGAAGGGTTTTAATGCCATGTTGGCATCTGAACCAATGACCGCAGCACCTAGAGTGATTGAATTTCTATCTTCACTGATTTCAATGTTTCTAAAACCATCATGGCCCAAAATAAGTAAAATACCATCACCAATTGCCTGGCCAGATAAACTGGTACCGGCAGCACGAAAGGTTACTGGCACATTATGTGCTCTGGCGATATTAAGGGTTATTTTAACTTGTTCTGGAGTATCTGCGTGTACCACAATTTCAGGTACGATACGAAAGTAACTGGCATCAGTTGACCAAGCAAAACGACGCACTGGATCATTGGATACGGCGTGACTGCCGAGCTGTGACGTTAACGTATCCATCACTACTTGATAATTAATAGTCATAACATGCTCTCTTTACACTCGAATGAACGGCAGGCATTTTGTGCCTGCTGTTGTATTGTTATCGTTAGAATATAAGTAACTTTATCGTTAATTAGAATCCACCCCAGATAACAGCAATAGTGCCTGCAACTAAGGCATAACCCAGTGCGATAGGCATTGTTTTACGAATAATTTCAGACTCACGACCTGCCATTCCTACCACGGTAGCAGCAGCAACGACGTTCATTACACACATCATGTTGCCCGCATTGGCTCCAATGCCTTGCAACGCTAACGCGATGGCGTGATTCATGCCGATATTATCTGCAACTGAATACTGTAAGCCTGAGAACATCATGTTTGAGAAAGTCGCAGAACCTGACAGGAAGGCACCAAAAATACCGACAATAGGTGAAACCCAAGCCCAAACTGAGCCCATGCTATTGGCCAGTAGGTCTGCTAATGCAACTGGCATTGAAGCGAGACCAGCGCCATTTTCACCTGAGTTTAGGAATATTTTTACCATAGGTACTGATGCACCTAATGAAATGATCGTTGGTAACATTGAACGACAAGATACGGTGATTGATTGCTTCATTGCAGTAGGTTTCATTTTAAATAAGATAAAACCGAATAAACATACAACAACAAAGAAGATTCCCGGTGCATACAATGTAGCAAAGCCGGCTTTAAGCTCTGTGCCTAATAAACCCGTCCAGCTAATATTAAAGCCAAGCAACCAGCTTTTAAATGGAGTAACGACACGAGATAAGACTAATAACGACGCCATAATGATGTATGGAGACCAAGCGGCAATTTGTGAGAATTTAACCGGTGTTTGATTAATCGCGAGCTCTTCATCTGATTTATTGTCGTTTTCGCTGAAGTCACACCAAGGTGTTGATGGCAGTAACCAGCCTTTTCTCGCGACAGGGATAACTAACGCCATACCCACAAGAGCACCAATAACAGAAGGGAATTCAGGACCGGCAAAATAGTTAATTAACCATGCTGGTATGGTAAAGGCAAAACCCGCAAATATTGCAAATTTCCAAACTTGTAAACCTTCTTTAATCGACTTGTTGCGACCAAAAAATCCTGTTAATACACAAACCATCACTAACGGAATTAATGTACCTGTTATTAAGTCGATGGTGATCATGTGTTTAGCAATATACTGTGCATAACCTGCGAAGGTGCCACCATGTTCAGCAATTTGAGCTGCCGCCATGTTAACGCCGCCTTCTGTTAGGCCTTGTTCCATCCCAAATAGAACAGGTAAACCAATTGCGCCAAATGACACTGATGTTGAATCAGCAATCAAGGCCACTACGGCTGCAGCAATGGGTGGGATACCTAATAATACTAGTAGCGGTGCACCGATTGCAGCTGGAGTACCGAAGCCTGCAGAGCCTTCAATAAACGATCCAAACAACCAGCAAATAATAATCACCTGAACTCGCGCATCGGCACTGATGTTAGTAAAGCCTGAACGAATAGTGTCCATGGCGCCAGAATATTTAAGGGTATTTAACAAAAATACCGCACCAAAAATAATGGTCAGTGGTGTTAACGCCGCGAGAAGACCTTCGACAACAGATGCCGCAAGGAGTTGCGTATCCATTTGCCAAATAAACATTGCTACAAGGCCTGTAGCGACCATTGATATGGGCATTGCTTTAGACGCCGGTAGGCGCATAAGCACTAAAAATACCATTACGCTAATAATGGGGGTCAAGCTTGCTAGTATCTGTAATATTGTCATGCATACCTCGTATCACTATAAGTGGGTACTAAATTGTTATTATTTGTCAGCATTTGTCTAACTAGGGCGTAATAGACGTTATTTAAGTGTTAAAAGTGTTGATCGAGATCATCTAACAAACGAGAAAGTGCATTAGCCAACAGAACTGTGAAGCGCATCCGGTGCAAGGTTTTTAGTGCGTGGTTGAGATCACGCTTTATAGGGATATAACAGGTCATATAAAGTAAAACCAAGCGAGTTATCGATTGGCTTACAATATATTTAATTAGCATTTGGTAATGTGAAGGGGCTCACTAGAAAGGCGACGGTGTTGTGATCGAGTTCAAACAGTTAGAAAAGTTTACTTCCCCAGCCTAATTTGTTACGTAATACGTGAAAATAATTATGACCTTTGGGGTGGATGAGTCTTAGGCGTTCATTTGAGCGGCGAATAAAAATTTCATCGCCTGGTAATACAGCTAAATGGACATGACCATCACAACTGACTTCGAGGTTTTCACCATTCTCAGGTGAGACCACTAATTTAATGATGCTACATGCATCGACCACAATGGGTCTACATGACAAGGTGTGAGGAAACATCGGCACTAAAATAAGCGCTTGCAGATTAGGTGTTAATATTGAACCGCCAGCAGACAAAGAATAGGCAGTAGAACCTGTTGGCGTGGACACAATCATGCCATCAGCGCGCTGGCTATACATAAATTGTTCATCAATATAAACCTCAAATTGGATCATATGAGCAATTTTGCCAGGGTGAAGTACAGCTTCATTGACGGCGGTATTACTGGCGGTTATTTTTCCGTGACGGTGAACTTCAGCCTCCAGTAAAAAACGGTGTTCAGTTTCAAATTCACCGCCGAGCACTTTAGACAAGGCTTCTTCGAAGTTATCAGGAGGTAAATCAGTTAAAAAACCTAAGTTACCCCGGTTTACACCAATCACGGCAACATTAAAACGCGCCAATACTCGGGCTGCACCTAACATATTACCATCACCACCAACTACGATGGCTAAATCACAATGTTCACCCATTTCAAGTAGGTCCATTGAACAAACATCTACCCCCAGCTCTGCAGAGACTCGTCCTTCAACGATAACCCTAAAGCCCTGCATGCTTAACCAATGATGCAATCGGGTTAACGTGAGGTTAGTCCCTTGATGATGTGGTTTACCGATGAGACCGATTGTCTGGAACATTTTAGTCATATTCGAGTTTGTTATGCCTTTAGGCCTTGAAACATAAGAATTGATCCCCATAATATACTCAAACTTATTAGAAGTGTGAGATTTGCTGTTAATTTATCAGTAAATGGCCACTTTATTTTATTGTCGTAGAATACGAAATAACGCATTTTTTAGCTGGAGTGAAAATGAGCAACGAATCGAACAACACATCGCAAGATCAAGTGGAAGAAGCTGTAACTCCTGAAGTTGTGGCTGATGAGGCAAGTTTGATGGATGAAGTAACCCAAGCAAATTTTCGAATTGAAGAACTAGAGCAACTATTGGCTGAGTCTGAAACTGCGTTAGCTGAGCGTAAAGATGTTGAAATGCGCGCAGCGGCAGAAACACAGAACATTCGTACTCGCGCGGCAAAAGATGTCGAGCAAGCACGTAAGTTTGCCTTGGAAAAGTTTGCTAACGAACTCTTACCTGTAATCGATAATATGGAACGCGCCTTACAGGGGACTAACCCTGAAGATGAAGCGACTAAAGCGATTTATGAGGGTGTCGAACTGACCATGAAAGGGTTTTTAACCTCGGTGGCAAAGTTTGGTGTAACTCAAGTTGATCCACAAGGCCAAGCATTTAACCCTGAACATCATCAAGCTATTGGGATGCAGCCAAGTGCTGAATTTCCTGCCAACACTGTCATGATGGTCATGCAGAAAGGTTATTTATTGAATGACCGTTTACTGCGTCCTGCGATGGTGATGGTATCTCAAGGCGGTGGCAGTGTGGATGTTGAAGCTTAACGATAACGTTAATCTCAATACTCGCTTGTTGACACTAGAGCTGTAGCCAATAGCATTATAATGTTCTTCAACATAGTGCTATTCATATAGTCCTATTTATTATAGTGCTATTTATTATAGTGCTATTTATCATAGTTACGTGCACTATGATCACTAGAACGCGAGCCATAAAAAAGGACTGAATTTTCAGTCCTTTTTTGATCCTCTGCCAGTAATAACAGTAGAATATTAAGCCATAAATGCTTGGATTTGCGCTAAAATACCTTCAGCATCAAGTTGAAGATCCGTGATGATTTCATCAGGTGCGCCGTGTTGAATAAATTCATCAGGCAAACCAATCTGTAACACAGGTTTCACGATCCGCATTTTGTGTAATGCTTCAATCACTCCAGAACCCGCACCACCCATAATCGCATTTTCTTCAACGGTAACGATAACATCATGGCTATTGGCAAGTTGTTCAAGCAAGGCTAAATCTAGTGGCTTAACAAAGCGCATATCGGCAATGGTAGCATCCAGTTTTTCAGCAGCATAGGTAGCAGCTTCAAGTGTGGTACCAAAGTTAACAATGGCAATTTTTTGACCTTGACGGGTTAATACCCCTTTACCTATCGGTATTAATGTCATGGCCTCGACTTGTTCAGCCCCAGTCGCAAACCCTCGAGGGTAACGTACCGCAGTCGGCCCATCTTGATAGCAATAACCTGTATAGAGCATTTGACGGCATTCGTTTTCATCTGATGGCGCCATAATGATCATATTAGGAATACAACGCATAAAGCTTAAATCGAATGCCCCTTGATGAGTTGGGCCATCTGCACCAACAATACCACCACGGTCAATAGCGAATAATACTGGTAAACGTTGCAAAGCCACATCGTGGATAAGTTGATCGTATCCGCGCTGTAAAAAAGTCGAGTAAATAGCAACCACAGGCTTTAGACCTGCACAGGCAAACCCTGCGGATAAGGTGACCGCATGCTGTTCGGCAATGGCAGCATCAAAATATTGGCTTGGGAATCGTTGCGAAAACTCAACCATGCCAGAGCCTTCACGCATAGCGGGCGTAATAGCGACTAATTTGTCGTCTGTGGCAGCCATGTCGCATAACCATTTACCAAACACTTGTGAAAACGTAGGTAAACCTGGTTTCGTTGTCGGTTTCTTAAACTGGCTAGGATCAAATTTAGGCACCGCGTGCCAGCCGATAGGATCTTTTTCAGCAGGCTCATAACCACGACCTTTTTTTGTCATGATATGCAGTATCTGTGGACCTTTGAGGTTACGCATATTACGCATTGTTTCAACGAGAGAATCAACATCGTGACCATCTATTGGGCCAATATAATTAAACCCTAGTTCTTCAAATAACGTTGCAGGCACCACCATGCCTTTAAGGTGCTCTTCAGTACGCTTAGCCATTTCTTTAATGACCGGCATCCCTTTAAGGACCTTTTTACTGTTTTCTCGAATGGTGGTATAAAAACGACCTGACATCAGCTGCGCCAAATGATTATTAAGCGCGCCAACATTTTCAGAAATTGACATTTCATTGTCATTCAGTACCACGAGCATGTCATTGTGCAAGTCGCCAGCATGATTTAAGGCTTCAAACACCATTCCCCCGGTCATGGCGCCATCACCAATAACAGCAACCACTTTTCGACCCGCACCTTCTTTACCTGCCGCAATCGCCATACCTAAGGCGGCGCTAACAGAGGTGCCAGAGTGACCCACGCTAAACGTATCGTATGGGCTTTCTTCACGCCATGGGAAAGGATGTAAGCCATTCTTTTGTCGAATAGTATGCATCTGCTCACGACGATCGGTAAGGATTTTATGTGGATAAGCTTGATGCCCTACATCCCAAACTAACTGATCAAATGGGGTATTGTAGACATAATGAAGTGCCACAGTTAATTCAACTGTGCCTAAGCCAGAAGCAAAATGTCCGCTAGAAATAGCAACAGACTGAAGTAAGAACTGTCTGAGTTCATCAGACACTTGAGGAAGTAAACCTTGAGGTAACTTCCTTAATTCTTCTGGTGTATTAGCTTTCGCTAGTACTGGAAATTTAGAAATATCGAAGCTCATAGCGAGATTGTCTGACTCTTTATTATAATCTTCGCTCAATAATGTAGTAGGCGAAGTCTGCAATTAACTGGCTATTGTATGGTAATTTAGTCAGCGCTGATAGTGCATCTTGTATTAGTTGTTCTGCACAGGCTTTGGCACCATCGAGACCCAATAGTTTCGGGAAAGTGCTTTTATTCGATTGCTGATCGCTGCCTTGTGGTTTGCCTAGCTCTTCGGTGCTAGCAGTAATATCTAAAATATCATCTTGCACTTGAAAAGCTAGCCCAAGCGTATGGGCATATTTCATCATTAATTTATAATGCTCATCGGGTACGTCAGCAGCGATTAAGGCAAGCTCAACCGCACAACTGATTAACGCTCCGGTTTTTTTATTATGTAATTCGGTTAATCGGTCTAAATTTATACTGTGATCTGTTGCACTCAGATCAATCGCCTGCCCACCGCACATACCTTGATACCCTGAAGCTTTTGCGAGTACTCTGACCATCGCCAGTTGTTGCTTCGGATGTAAGTCATTACAAGGGGCTGTGATAATTTCAAAAGCCAATGTTTGCAACGCATCACCGGCTAAAATCGCGGTGGCTTCGTCAAATGCAATATGAACAGTTGGTTGGCCACGACGAAGTGCATCGTTATCCATTGCCGGTAAGTCATCGTGTATTAATGAATAGGCATGAATACACTCAATAGCAGCCGCGGCTTTATCAAGTGCATTGATATTGACACCGAGCATGTCACCTACACTGTAGACCAAAAATGGTCTTATGCGTTTCCCACCCAATAGCGCACCATGGAGCATCGCTGCTTTTAAATCTGGTGCAGCGTCATCGAGCAGCGTTAAATGTTGGTTAAGAATACCATTAACGCGATTTTGGTATGTTGTTATTGCTTCAGCTAACACGTATCAAGACCTATTATTTAATACACACTATGTTGACGATTATTCACTTTCTACAGTGAACGACGCTAATTCAGCATCATCTTCATTTAATAAGATAGAGACTTTTTGCTGTGCTTGCTCAAGTTTGGCTTGGCTTTGACGTACTAACTTAATGCCACGCTCAAACTGCTTAAGTGCATCATCCAGCGACACTTCACCTTGCTCCAAATGAGCAACAATGGTTTCAAGTTCAGTTAATGATTGTTCAAAACTGAGATTTTCAGGTTTTTTAGCCACGAGTAATATTCCTTTCATTCAGCGTGTGACAAGGTATATCAGCCCAGCGTATCGGTCAAATACAGTCGCTGGTTATTTGCTCAACAGCACGCTTTGTTATTGAATTTTGTTTAGAATGTACAAAAACAAGCTAAACTTGAGCCAAGTTTGTCCGATAACAAGTCATGATTTAAATTTGCTAGCAAAAATAGTATTGAAACTTTTGCTGTAATACATAACGATGGGCATTGTTATCAACACAAAATGCTGTCGGATTATTCGGATCATATAACGTGCGCTAACAGCACGATGGAAGTAGCACAAATAAGCAGCATAACGACTGCGATTGAGGAGAGGTTGTGGATTTAGCTACCCTAATAGGTATTATCGGTGCTTTTGCATTTATTATTGGTGCGATGATCACCAGTGGTGGTATCGGATTATTTATCGATGTACCGTCAATTTTGATTGTTGTGGCAGGCTCTTTATTTGTGGTGATGATGAAATTTAACCTAAAGCAATTTTTAGGTTCAATAAAGATTGGTATGAAAGCCTTCATGTTTAAATTAGATAAACCTGAAGACTTGATAGAACAAGCTGTCACCATGGCTGATGCTGCCCGTAAAGGCGGTTTTTTAGCATTAGAAGAAGCGGTTATTACCAACACCTTTATGCAAAAAGCCGTTGATATGTTAGTTGATGGCCATGACGGTGATGTGGTGCGCAACGCATTAGAAAAAGACATCGCATTAACTGAAGAACGCCACAAAACAGGGGTGGGTATTTTTAAAGCCATGGGCGATGTGGCACCTGCAATGGGCATGATTGGTACTTTAGTTGGTTTAGTGGCAATGCTATCTAACATGGACGATCCAAAGTCTATTGGACCTTCAATGGCAGTGGCATTGTTAACGACTCTTTACGGCGCGGTGATTGCCAACATGATCGCCATCCCGATGGCGGATAAATTATCATTACGGATGAATGAAGAATTGCTTAATCGTAATTTAATTATGGATGCAGTATTAGCGATTCAAGATGGACAGAATCCACGGGTTATTGAAGGCTTTTTGAAGAACTATTTGGCTGAAAGTGTGCGAAAAATCGATACAACGGACGGAGAGTAACTCATGGCTAAGGCCAAGTGTGATTGTCCACCCGCTGGCGCCCCTATGTGGCTTGCCACATTCGCAGACTTAATGTCGTTGCTGATGTGTTTCTTCGTGTTGTTGTTAGCGTTCTCTGAAATGGACGTGATGAAGTTTAAACAAATCGCTGGTTCAATGAAGTATGCATTCGGGGTACAAAACAAAGTTGAAGTAAAAGACATTCCTAAGGGGACGTCTGTTATTGCACTTGAATTCCGCCCAGGTCGCCCCGATCCCACTCCAATAGAGATCATTAATCAACAAACCAATGAAATGACTCAACCGACGATAGAATATCAGGCGGGTGAAGAAGACAGCGCGGGTGGGACTCAAAAACAGAATGGTGAGCAACGCGGTGGCAATGCAGCTGCAACAGCGCAACAAGAAGCTGAAGCCGTTAAAAAAGACGCTGCCTCTTCGCAAGAAAACATTAATGATCAAGTTAAAAAAATGGCTGAAAAACTCAATGAAGAAATTGTCGATGGCGCCATTGAAATTGAATCTTTAGGCCAACAAATTATTATTCGTATCCGTGAGAAAGGCTCTTTTGCTTCGGGCTCAGGCTTTTTACAACCTAAGTTCAAACCTATTGTGCGCTCAATTGGTGAATTATTAAAAGATGTCCCTGGGATTATTACGGTGTCGGGTCACACTGATGGTGCTGATATCAATAATGAGCTTTACAGCTCAAACTGGGAACTATCAAGCCAACGAGCTGTGGCTGTGGCTCATGAACTAAGAAGAGTTTCTGGTTTTGATGAATCAAGGATGAAAGTGGTTGGCGAGGCGTCTAATCGACCATTAATCGCCAATGATTCTATTGAAAATCAGGCTCGAAACCGCCGGGTAGAAATCTCTATCGAACAAGGCAAAGCGAAAGAGTCGAATGAAATAATTATAACTCAATAGTTTGCCATCAAAAGATAAGCGCAATCTCTACAAGTTAAAGAGATTGCGCTTTTTTGTTTTATAAATGTGCCTTACAGCGCTTTTACTAACAAATAACAGATAAAAAAGTGAATATGTTTGGTTAATAGGCATCATTTGGTATAATCGACGAATTATTGCATACGTTATGCTATTGACTGGATTGTATACACATCTAGAAAATAGAGCTGTGCTGTTTTTTTAATTTATTATCAAGGTATTACTGTCTTTTTTATTTAGCAAAACCGAGTGTAGTGCTATTTGATGGTGATACCTGTGGACGCCCCATGAAGTTTATTGTAAAGCTGTACCCTGAAATTATGATGAAGAGCAAGTCGGTAAGAATGCGCTTTACCAAAATGCTTGAAACTAATATACGTAATGTGCTTAAAAATGTGGATGAAGGTGCAAAAGTACAACGCTTATACGATCGTATAATCGTGCAAGTACCGAGCGATAAACCGCAGTTATGTGACGTTTTTGCAGAGCGACTAGCGTGTATTCCAGGTATTGCTCACGTGGTGCAAGTGAGTGAGTACACTTTTGATTCAATCGATCATATTTATCAGCAAGCTTTACCAAAGTACCGCGATGAAATTGCCGGTAAAACTTTTTGTGTCCGCGTAAAACGTTCTGGTAATCATGACTTTAATTCAATTGATGTTGAGCGTTATGTCGGTGGCGGATTAAATCAACACACTGAGGCGCTAGGGGTAAAACTTAAAGACCCTGACGTGACCGTTAATCTTGAAATCAATCAAGATAAGCTTTACATGGTTGAGCGTCGTATTCAAGGTTTGGGTGGTTTTCCGATGGCGACCCAAGAAGATGTGTTGTCGCTTATTTCAGGCGGTTTCGATTCTGGTGTGTCGAGTTTTCAGTTTATTAAAAAAGGCGCTCGTACCCATTACTGTTTCTTTAATTTAGGTGGCGCTCAGCACGAAATTGGCGTTAAGCAAGTCGCTTACCATCTATGGAAGAAGTACGGTGAGTCTCACAAAGTACGTTTTGTGTCGGTGCCATTTGAGCCTGTAGTTGAAGAGATTTTAGAGCGTATTGATAACGGTCAGATGGGTGTGGTACTTAAGCGTGTAATGATGCGAGCAGCAACGCGTATTGCTGACAAATACGGTATTCAAGCACTAGTGACAGGTGAGAGCTTAGGTCAAGTATCTAGCCAAACACTGACGAATCTAAATGTTATCGATCGCAGCACCGATTTATTGATTTTACGCCCGCTTATCGCAATGGACAAACAAGATATTATTAATCAGAGCCGTATTATTGGCACTGAAGATTTTGCTAAATCTATTCCCGAGTATTGTGGTGTTATTTCACAAAAACCTACGGTTAAAGCGGTATTATCTAAGGTTGAAGCCGAAGAACTTAAATTCTCTGAAGATTTAATCGACCGTGTGGTTGCATCTGCTGTGGTAATGGATATTCGTGATATTGAAGCTGAAATGAACCAACAAGTGACCGAGACCGAAACGGTTAACGATGTCGCTTCTGGCGAAATAATTATTGATGTTCGTGCACCTGAAGAAGAAGAACGTAGCCCATTATTAATTGATAATGTAATGGTTAAAGCGATTCCATTCTTTAAGTTAGCTACCCAATTTGCCGATTTAGATAAGTCTAAAACGTATTTGTTATATTGCGATCGTGGCGTAATGAGTAAGCTGCAAGCCTTATATCTTGTAGAAAAGGGCTATACTAACGTTAAAGTGTATCGCCCTTAAGCCGTCGAAACGACACCGTCTTTGCGGTGTCGTGACTTTGGTCTATTTTTAGGGATTTATCCACGTTAGTGTTAGTTGTGGCAGTGAGCTTAAACAGTAATACGCTTTGAGTGAGATGAATCACAGACAATAAAAAACCGCATTTAATGCGGTTTTTTATTGTCTCAGTAACGTGCTTAAGATGAGCTAGCTCTAGTTAGCTTGAACCACTTCTGAAGTTTTTTGTTGTTCATCATTGTCAGCAATTAAAATGCTGTTAACATCATTATTGATATCAATTTGCATCGCTTCAATGCTTTGTGATAATTCAGCATGTAAATCGATCATATCGATAGGTTCTAGTTCCGTCGCTTGAGCAGAAGATAAACCCAATATAGATAATAGTGCGACTGCAAAAATAGTGTTTAGGTTGAACATAGGGGATGAGCCTCCAGGCTAATAAGTCACATTTGCCGGACTATCCCAGTAACATCGTAGAGATTGTCCAACTGTATTTTCAATGATGCTAATTTAACCAAACACAGTGTTCTTTACAAACGACAAAAAATAACGATAATCATTAGAAAAACTAATTAAAAAACGAGAGATTGATCACTATGTCTAGACGATTACCTCCTTTGAATGCAGTTAAAGCATTTGAAGCTGCAGCACGACATTTGAGCTTTACCCGCGCCGCAGAAGAGTTGTTTGTCACTCAGGCTGCGGTGAGTCATCAAATTAAAGCATTAGAAGATTTTTTAGGGCTAAAACTGTTTAGACGTAAAAATAGATCATTATTGTTAACAGAAGAAGGCCAAAGCTATTTTCTGGACATTAAAGACATTTTTATTGAACTCGGCGAGGCAACTAATCGCCTGCTTGCCCGAAGCGCGGTAGGATCGTTAACGGTGAGTATGTCTCCGAGTTTTGCTATTCAATGGTTAGTGCCTCGTTTAGCTAAGTTTAGCGAAAAAAATCCTGATATTGATGTGCGTATTAAAGCGGTAGACAGTGATGCCAGTTCGTTAACCGATGATGTCGATGTGGCGATTTATTACGGTCAAGGTAACTGGCCTGGACTACGTGCGGATAAACTGCGTAATGAAGTGCTGATTCCAGTATGCTCACCATTATTACTTAATGGGCCTAAGCCATTAATTCAACCGAGTGATTTAAAGCTCCATACTCTATTACATGATTCCAGTCGCCAAGATTGGCAGGCATGGTTTAGGCAATGTGGCGTCACTGACATCAATGTCAATCAAGGGCCGATATTTAGCCATTCTTCATTAGTGTTACAAGCCGCTGCGCATGGCCAAGGTGTGGCATTAGGATATAGTGTACTTGCAAGACCTGATATCAAAGCTGGGCGTTTAGTGTGTCCGTTTTCTGAGGTGCTGGTGAGCAAAGATGCTTATTATTTAGTGTGTCAGCAAAACCATTCAGAGATAGGTAAAATTTCAGCTTTTAGAGAGTGGATGGTCGATATGTTTGCAGAGGAGTCGCGTAGTGAGTTACTTACCGGATAATACGCCAGTATTAGCTGAAGACTTTCTTTTGCAAGGTTCTAAAAGTGACACCTTGATTGTTTTTGCTCATGGTGCTGGTGCGAATATGCATCATCAATATATGACTTCGATGACCGATAAGTTAATCGCTCAAGGCTATCAAGTGTATCGATTTAATTTCTTGTATATGCAAGCCAATATGCAAGATGGTAAACGTCGTCCGCCTGACCGTGCGCCTAAATTACTTGCGCACTATGAACAGGTGCTGCTTGATATTCAACAAAAAATGGCTCTTGGTCTTATCAATTGTCAGCGGATAATCTTAATGGGTAAGTCAATGGGCGGTCGCATGTCGGCGATATTGACCAGCTCTGACCATCAATTACAACAACCTCTTGTTAAAGATGTTGCCAATAAAATTAGTGCAATTGTGTGTTTGGGCTACCCATTTATTCCCCTTAAAGGTGGAGAACCACGACTTGCGCCTATTCAGCACAATTCCATTCCGATGCTGATTGTTCAAGGTGAACGCGATAAATTTGGCGACCTTCAACAAGTACCCAATTGGACTTTGGGTGAACATGCAGAAGTCTGTTGGATTGGTGATGGCGACCATAGTTTACAACCGCGAAAATCGTCTGGTTATACCCTTGAGGGCAATCTTAATCATGCCATTGAGAATATTCGTCAGTTTATTACCCGAGTAGGTTAATCCTGTAACGCGATGTTTTACGCATATGTTGTGTCTATTATGCTGATATTTTTATTAACGTCACCATAGTTATTAATACCTGCATTAATAACTATGGTGATGGTTTAAGTCACGAAAACCAGCTTGCTTCAATAGTATGATGCATTGTCGGTTTATGTTGTATGAGGTTAAGTAAAATGAATAAAGGTCTATTATTATTTGCCACATTAAGTGGTTTTATGGCTGTAGCACTGGGTGCTTTTGCTGCTCATGGGCTTAAAACTATCGCACCACCGGAATTAGTGAGTATTTTTAAACTCGGGGTCGATTATCAGTTTTATCATACCTTTGGATTGATTGCATTGGCTTTTTCTGCTCATTGGATCCCCTCTAAGTTGATCAACTGGGCAGCTTATAGCTTTATTGCCGGGATAATATTGTTTTCTGGTTCGCTATACCTTTATGCCTTTACGGGGGCTAAATGGATTGGCCCAATTACGCCTATGGGCGGGTTATGCTTCTTAGTGGGGTGGTTGTTATTTGCTGCGGCGATTTGGCATGCAAAATCAGCAGAATAATGCCTTAGCTAAATTCTCCCACCTTGAGCATTTTTGAGTATAATAGCGAGATTATTGTCTCGCTATTATGCGAATATCCTTACGCTAAGGCTCCAAATGAAAAACCTATTCCTATTTTGTCGCTCAGGCTATGAAAAAGACTGTGCGGCAGAAATTCAACAACGTGCAACAGAATTAAATGTGGGTGGTTTTGTTAAAACCAATATTAACGATGCCTATGTGATTTATCAATGTTTTGACGATAATGGTGCCGATACGTTAGTTAAGGAATTGGCGCTTAGTTCATTAGTTTTTGCGCGTCAGATGTTTGCCGCGGGTGAGTTGTTGAGTGATTTGCCTGAACAAGATCGAGTCGGGCCTATTGTGGCTTCATTGGCCGCGCTGTCAAAATGTGGTGAGCTACGCGTTGAAACGCCTGACACCAATGAAGCAAAAGAATTATCTGCATTTTGTCGCAAATTGACAGTGCCGTTACGTCAAGGTTTAAAAAAGAGCGGCGCATTGCTTAACGCTGAAAGTGACCGCCGTCCTATTATTCATGTGTGTTTTATCGGACCAGGCAAAGCGTATGCGGGTTATTCGTTAAGCCACAATAGTTCGCCACACTTTATGGGTATTCCTCGGTTAAGAATGGCTGCAGATGCACCAAGTCGTTCAAGCCTTAAGCTAGATGAAGCTTTTGGAGCCTTTTTAACTAAAGAAGAGCAAGAAACACGTTGTCGTAGTGGGTTAAATGCCGTTGATTTAGGCGCTTGTCCTGGCGGTTGGACTTACCAATTAGTTCGCCGTGGGATGATGGTGGCTGCCGTTGATAACGGTCCAATGGATCCAAAATTGATGGAAACAGGCCAAGTGAAGCATTACCGTGCAGATGGTTTTCGTTTTGAGCCACCGCGTAAAAATGTGTATTGGTTAGTGTGTGATATGGTTGAAAAGCCAGCCCGAGTTGCTGAATTAATGGAAGCATGGGCGATTAATGGTTGGTTTAAAGAAGCTATTTTTAATCTTAAGTTACCAATGAAAAGCCGCTATAAAGAAGTTAGCGTGATTTTAGAAACCATTGGTGCCATTTTAACTGAAAATGAAATTGATTTTAAAATGCAGTGTAAGCACCTTTATCATGACCGCGATGAAGTGACCGTGCATTTATGGATATTCCCTGAAAAGGGTGTGAGCTACGCATAAAAATACTATTGCGCCGCTAACAAAAAGCCCCTTATGCAACATTGCATAAGGGGCTTTTTAGTTAATGACAGATAACTCAGTCATTAACGTAACCATATGGAATTATCCTAGACGATCGAGTACTGCTTGAGTGAAGTCGGTAGTGCCGTGAGTGCCGCCTAAATCGCGGGTAGTACGGTCGCCTTCTTCAATAACAGCCGATACTGCGCTACGGATCATCTCAGCTTTATCAGACATACCTAGGTATTCTAGCATTTGAATCGACGCTAAAATTACCGAGGTTGGGTTAGCTAAGTTTTTACCTGCGATATCTGGTGCACTGCCGTGTACCGCTTCAAAAATAGCGGCATCGCGACCAATGTTTGCCCCTGGAGCCATGCCTAAACCGCCCACAAGACCGGCACATAAATCAGACAAGATGTCGCCAAATAGGTTAGTGGTCACAATAACATCAAAGTTTTCAGGATTCATAACCAGTTTCATACAAGTGGCATCAACAATCATTTCTTCGGTGGTGATGTCTGGGTAACGCAAGCTCACTTCACGTGCCACTTTCAAGAATAAACCTGAAGTTGATTTCATGATGTTAGCTTTATGAACGATAGTCACTTTTTTACGATTTTCTTTACGAGCAAGTTCGTAAGCAAATGTGGTGATTTGCTCTGCACCTTGACGAGTAATAATACTGGTCGCTTCGGCTGTTTGACCATCGTCAGAGATTTTTTGGCCTAAGCCTGAGTACATGCCTTCAGTGTTTTCACGCACGGTAATGATATCAATGTTCTCATAACGCGCTTGGGTTCCTTTAAATGAAATCACCGGGCGCACGTTAGCATAAAGACTGAACTTTTTACGTAAGTTTACATTAATAGAGGTAAAACCTTCACCGACAGGTGTGGTTAAAGGTCCTTTAAGCGTAATGCGGTTTTTCTCGATAAGGTCTAATGTACGTTGTGGTACTAATTCACCGTGCTTTTCTAACGCCGTTAACCCTGCATCTGCAAATTCATATTCAAAGTTACATCCTGCTTTGTCGAGGATTTTCAATGCTGAATCGATAATGCTTGGGCCAATCCCATCACCTGGGATCACGGTTATTGTACGTTTTGACATGAATAGTCCTTCCACGGTTGTGGTTACTGCAATTGATAGACCGCATATATGGCACGGCTAGGTGACGATAAAAAGCGTCGTTTTTCTGCGGCGTATTTTAACGACTTTTAATGTTTATTTACAGAAAATAGTGAGTATTATCACATTATTTCCGTTATTTTTAAGTCAATTCTAATTTGATTGTTTTACTATGAACCTTTATTACAAATCGTTTACTTGTAAAGTATCTTAATGCTGAAGATTTATCTGCGGTTCAATGTTTTATTGGCAGCATTAGCTTATTCTGTAAGCATTTTTTATAAAGACGACTTTGGTCGCATGTCATGTCTTTTGCTGGTTGGCTTAACGTTAGCTAGTCAATATTGAGATAATCCAACACGATGATCTATTACGGTGATCTATAAAAATAATCAATCAACGTTACCATTAGAGGAAAACTGTGAAATTATTCAATTTAATTCCATTGGCAGTCTGTCTGTCATTTAATGCCCATGCGGCTCCACAACGTGCACTGTCCCTTGATGACATTATGCATTTTGAAACCTTACAACAGCCGGTTATTTCTGATAATGGCAACGTGATTGCGGTACAGGCTACTCCTGATAGAGGCAATAGTCGTGCATTAATCCGTTTTAGTGATAACAGTAAACAGTATGAAATTGCCAATGGCACCGATGTGAATGTCAGTGCTGATGGCAAATTTGTGTTGGCGACCATTGAAGCGAACTTATTTGAGCGAGAAACCAAGAAGAAAGCCGATTTACCCCATGAAGTGGTCTTACTGAATACTCAAAGTGGTAAGCAACAGACGTTTGAGAATGTTGAATCTGCCCTATTTAGCGATAATGGTCATTTTTTAGTTTTAAAATTTAAAATTAACAAGCCTGAGTCTACGAATGAGAAATCTGAATTATCGGAATCTAAGGCTGTTGAATCCATTGCTTCTGAGTCTAAAGCTTCTGAATCTATTATCTCTGAATCAACGGTTACCGAAAATACTGCTAAGGTTGAAGATGATACTCATGTTGAAATTGAGGAAGCAGATAAAGGCTCTGATGTTCGGTTAATTAATCTGGCTACCAATCAACACACCCAGCTATCTGATGTGACCCAATTTGCTTTTGATAAAGCTGGGAAGCATTTTATTGCAGTCGTTAATCAAGGTGAAAATCAATTGCACCAACTAGTGCTGGTAGCATTGGATGACCAAAAACAGCGTCAACTTTATGGTAGTCGCGATGAACATATTGAAGCATTAGCGATCAGCGATGATGGTCAATATGTTGCCGTGACGAAAGGCGCTGCGAGTTCGACACGCTATGGCCGTGAGCACAACATGTTGCTTATTGATGTAGAGCAGAATAAACAACAGCAATTTGCCCAGTCTGAAGCTTGGACATATAACCAATATTCAAGCTTACAGTTTTCAAAAGACGGCCAACGTTTGTATGTTGGTCGAGTCCCAAAAGTTGCTCAGCAAGCTGAATTAGCTGATTATCAAAATACCAATGATGTGTTTAATCCAGAGATTATCACGGCGAAAAAGCAGCTACGCATTTGGCATGGTGATGATGCCAAAATTAAGCCTCAAGAAGTCAAAGAATATGAGCAAGAATTAAAACGCACTTATTTAGCGGTTTTACACTTAGATTCAAATAAGTTAGTCCAATTAGCTGATCAAGTGGTGCCAGATGTTACTTATGGTGAGCAAGCGCGTTTTTTATTGGCCAGTTCAGATGTGCCATATCAAAAAATGATCACCTGGGCAGGTTTTTATCGTGATGTGTATTTGGTTGATGTAAACAACGGTAATAAAATTCCAGTGTTAACTCAGCAACCTAGTGATGCAATGCCGACTCTGTCACCGAATGCTAAGTTTCTAGCTTATTATCAGCAAGGTAACGTGTTTCTTTTAGACATTGCATCTCAACGTCGGGTTAATTTGACTGCTAATATTACGACACCGTTTGCTGATGAAGACCATGACTATCCCAGTGCTGCACCCGGTTACGGTTTTGGCCCTTGGCTAACTGATGATAGTGCGATAACCGTTTATGATAAATATGATGTATGGCAGTTTAATACCGCATCGAACCAAGGGTTTATGTTAACCAATGGCGAAGGGCGAAAGCAGAAAACTCAATTTAGACTGGTTGGCTTAGTGAAGGATGAATTGTTACCCGCAGTAGTTAGTGATGCTGAAACTGTGCTATTGCAAGGTTATAGTCATCTATCAAAAGCAGACGGTTTTTTCAGCGCCAAAATGGGTGTTGCTGGTGTGAAGCGCTTAACCGAAAGCAACAGTAAATTAACGTTGCTTGCCAGAGCTAATAAAGCCTCGACAGTGGTGTTTTCGAAACAGCGCTATGATTTATATCCTGATTTATATATTGCAACTAATACCTCACCACAGAACGCCCAACAGGTGACCCAACTTGATAAGCAGCGTAAACCCTTTAAATGGGGCAATGCGGAGCTAGTACATTGGCGAGATGGTGACGGTGTTAACATGGATGGGGTACTCATTAAGCCAACAAATTACCAAGCCGGTAAACAGTATCCAACTTTGGTGTATTTCTATCGGTTTATGAGCGATAGGCTACATGCGTTTCCTGATATGAAGCTCAATCATCGACCTAACTTTGCTTGGTATGCAGACAATGGTTATGCGATTTTCTTGCCTGATATTCGTTTCGAGATAGGTTATCCGGGAATATCTTCAGTAAAAGCACTGACCGCAGGCGTACAAAAATTGATAGCGATGGGGATTGCCGATCCTGATGCTGTTGGTATTCAAGGGCATTCTTGGGGCGGCTATCAGAGTGCATATGCGGTAACCCAAACCAATATCTTTAAAGCTGTTGTGACTGGTGCTCCGGTATCGAATATGACCAGTGCTTATAGTGGCATTCGCCATGGTTCAGGGCTAGCAAGACAATTTCAATATGAAACGGGCCAAAGTCGAATGGGCGAGAGTCTATTCAAGGCACCACAAAAGTATATTGAAAACTCGCCGATTTTTTATGTCGATCGCATTCAAACACCCATGATGATTATGTTTGGTGATAAAGATGATGCTGTACCATGGGAGCAGGGTATTGAGCTATATCTGGCAATGCGTCGTGCAGGCAAGGATGTGGTGTTTTTACAATATGAAGATGAGCCACATCATTTGAAAAAATATCCCAATAAACTTGATTATACCATTAAGATGAAGCAGTACTTCGATCATTACTTAAAGGTTGAGCAAGCCCCAGATTGGCTCCGCCAAGGTGAAGCTTATCAGGAGTATAAAAAGTAGATTAAAACGGCTATCAATGTTTGATCTGAATTAACTTTTACGCCCTATGCTGATACCGATAGGGCGTTTTTGTTATTGATACCACAGACAAATAAGCAACTATTGTGGTTCTTGATGAGTTATTGGCACGGCAAAATATTGATCTTCAGTGTCTTGTCCCCATGCAATCAGCAGATTATCTCTAAATAACAATGGGGTGCACTCTTCTTTAGTGGTTTCACCGTCTGATTTTATGTGGTGGGTACGGTAGTACATCACTTGATATTGTCCATCAATGCCGGTTTTGGCTTCGACAAAATCTGCACTGCCTAATAATGTTCTGATCTCATCAAGGCTTTGACCAAAGCTGACTTCACTCATTTTTTGTAAGTTGAATGCTTGGCGATCATCCCATGCTCGGTCTTCTGGCTGTGGTTCATAAACAAAAATCACCACGGCAACAAACAGTAAATAGGCAGTGAAAATTCCACCGATGATATACGTCACTTTTGTATTCATAATCTGTGTAATCCGTTATGGTATTAATACCGTTGAGGTTATGTGTTTTTACTCAACTCTGGATAATAAACGGTTATCAAATAACACTTTTTTGTTATCTGTATTGTATCGACTTACCATAAGCCTACTATTATGTTAAAACCCTTGGCAACATCAATAGCAAGAGTGATAGCAGACGTTAAATACACTTATTTTTAACGCTTTAGCCCATCCCTTATCCAGAGTAGAGGTTAGCTTATTATGGCATTAGTTTGTTATTGGATTGATCCTAAATTGTTTCAAATTAATATTCAGTGGAATATCGCATTGTAACTGCGCTAATTTATAACTAATTCTGGCAATCTCTTTTCCTTCGGCTAATTTAAGTGCTTGCTTGGCGCCAAGGTTATCTAAAGAACGATATAAATTAGCTAGCGTTCTAAATTTATTGAGTAAATCCGCTGCAGATTTTGGGCCTATGCCCATAATTCCGGGAATTTTATTGCCGCTGTCACCCGCTAATGCAATAAAGTCGAGCATTTGGTATTGCTCTATTCCCAGTTTCTTTTCATATTGCGCAACATCAAAGACTTGCTGATTAAAGTGATCCCACAAGGTGAGATTTTTGGTCGGTAACTGGCTAAAGCCTTTGTCGGTTGACACAATAATCACTTCACCCTTGTTGCTGATCATTTTCATCGCGATGGTGGCGATAACATCATCGGCTTCAGATTGAGCGTCGAAAGAATTGATATCGTGTTCAGCCAATGTGGCTTTGATATTTACCAGGCCATCACTTAATGCCGTCGGCATGGGTTTACGACCTTTTTTGTAATCACTGTACAGCGTTTTGCGCCAAGATGGCTCATTGCCATCCCAAACGACAATGCAATGAGTCGGTTGATGTTGTAACAGCATTTTTTTTGATGCTGCTAAAACACGTTCTTGAACGCTGGTAATATCGTTTTCATCAGGTAGCACCGCATGAATGCGGCGTACGAGATTGAGTCCATCAATAATGAGTAATTTATTCATTGGTTTTTATTATTTCGTAGCAGGGCACGTAAGCGCTGCCTGGCAGTTTCATTCGTTGTTGTTTAACAAAAGCGTTTAATAGCTTATCCATCATTAGCATGAGCTTAGCATCACCTTCAATCTTAAAGGGACCAAACTCTTGAATTAACTTGATGGTATCGCCTTTTACGTTACCGGCGACAATACCTGAAAACGCTTTACGTAAGTTAGCGGCAAGTTCTGCCTTATTTTCTTGAAAATAGAGATTCAAATTTGCCATAACTTCATGGGTCGGCGCAAAGGGTAATTGAAATTCGGGTTCAATTTTGAGTGACCATTGATACTGGTAAGCATCACATTTTTCTTTGCGATAGATTTTTACTTGCTCCATGCCTTGCTTCATTATTTGCGCCACTTTGGCAGGGTCGCCGATAATGATTTGATATTTACTCTGTGCTTCTTCGCCTAATGTTGCCCCGATAAATTCATCGATAACGGCAAAGTATTCAGCACTTTCAGCAGGTCCGGTTAATACCAGTGGAAAGGATGCATGGCAATTTTCTTTATTTAATAAGATACCAAGAAAGTAGAGTAGTTCTTCAGCCGTACCCGCGCCGCCAGGGAAAATGACAATACCATGGCCTAAACGGACAAAGGCTTCTAGACGCTTTTCTATGTCGGGTAAAATGACTAATTCATTAACAATTTGGTTTGGGGGCTCAGCAGCAATAATACTGGGTTCGGTTAAGCCGATATAACGGGCGTTGTGAACTCGTTGCTTTGCGTGGGCAATCGCCGCGCCTTTCATTGGGCCTTCCATAGCACCAGGGCCGCAACCGGTGCAAATATCCAGTCTACGTAGCCCAAGTTGGTAACCGACATCGCGGGTATATTGGTATTCAACAGCATTGATGCTGTGTCCTCCCCAACAAACCACCACATTAGGGTCTTTCATTGGCGAGATTGCTTGAGCATTGCGTAAAATATCAAACACCACATTGGTAATGTGGCTGGCATTACTTAAGTCAATATGCTTTAAATTTTCGTACTTATTGCTGATGTATATAATATCGCGGAGTACTGCAAACAAATGTTCTTGAATACCGACAATGATTTCCCCGTCGACGAAGGCTTGTAGAGGAGGGTTGATGAGTTCAATTTGGATGCCTCTTTCACGCTGTAAAATATTAAGGCTAAAAGATTCATAGCGACTAAACAGGTCTTCGGAACTGTCGCTGATAAGGCCTGAAGCTAACACCGCGAGTGAGCAATTTCGATATAATTGGTAAAGGTCGCTTTTTGCACCTTGTTTCAGACGTTCGACTTCTAATTGAGAAAGCTGATCTAGACTACCACGTGGACTAATTTTTACTATCATAAGCAACTCCTTTGGACTCGAGTGTTTGATGCCGAGTCCAAAGAAAACTGTCTTGGGAGGCTAGATATCAATAACGACTCGGTCTCTGCCGTTGTTTTTTGCTTGGTATAATGCAGCATCTGCTCTTTCGAAAGCTTCTTCAAGCGTTTCGTTTTCCATCACTTGTGCAGCACCTATAGATAATGTAACTGTAATTCTCTGATTTTTAAACTTAAACGGAATATTTTTGATTTTCTCTCTCACTCGATTCAATAGCTGAGAGATATGTTCATCAGTAATATCAGGTAATAGTAATACAAATTCTTCACCACCATAACGAGCAACAAACTCGCTATCGCGTAATGAGTTTTTTAACGCCATAGCAATGACTTGCAGGGTTTTATCGCCGGTACTGTGGCCAAAGCTATCATTAATGCCTTTAAAGTGGTCTATGTCTGTAACGGCTATCCACAGTGGCGTTTTAAAGCGGACATGGTTGCGATACTCTTGCTCCATGCGATCTTCTAACGCAGTACGGTTTGCTAATTGGGTAAGCGGATCGAGTAGGTTGAGCTTTTGATGTTCAAATAGCTTTTCTTTGTAACTATTCGCTTCCTGGCTCATTGAATTGAGCTCTTTACGCATTGTCTCTATTGATTTACGTAAAAGGGTTTGTTCACGTTGTTCCAGTGCCTCTTTACGAGACAGTGAATCGCGAAGTGAAGATAACTGCACCGTCAGTTGAATCTTTAATTGGTTAAGATCATCTGCATCTACCACTAACTCGTCGGCATTATTGACGCGTAAATTGATTTCTTTATTTAATTGACCTTTAAGTTGCTCACAACGTTGGTTATTGTTATGGGTGTTGTTGACCACATCGCGAACGATAGTCAGAGCATCATTGAGGGCAAATAAAAAGTCTTGTGATGCGGTTTTTTCGCGAGCAATATTTTCTAATAGTAAGCTTAATATCGATTGGTAAGAATCCAGTAAGTTATTTAAGCTGATATCACCAAGTAACACTTCTTTTATGACTAGAATTTGGTCCCGTTGATCTTTTCTAAATTCAATTTCAGCAATTTTAGCGGCAAGCTCTTTAGCTAGCTGAATATGGTGAGGCAAAATTTCGTAATTGTCGGCATCAGCAAATTCGTGTTTTAAAATTTCTTCATAGAAAAAAATCAGTTTTTCAACTTTGGGAATGTATTCCCATACAGTATGGAATGGTTTGCCTAATTCTTGTTTAAAGTAAGTGATTTCTTTTTTGAGTTTGTCTGGCGCAGAGTTAATTCGTTGGATCTGACGGATCACTCGATTGAGGCCATTACGACTGTCTTCTAAACGAGTCATGGTATGGCTATATTGAGATTTTAATAGTCTTTCGATATCGACGAGTTCAGGTAGTGCCTCGTCAATTTGCTCAAAATTGTGCATATGATGGCGCAATTTAGCCAGTTTATTATCGAGTTCTAAGTGTTGCCCTTTACAAGCAAGACTCAGATGAGTGATAAATTGAATTAATGTTTTCAATTTATCATTACGATCGATATTTATTTCTTCGAGAGCAAGTTTAGCTGCATGGAGCTTTTGCTTCATCAACGAAATTTGAGTTATCGCTGTATTTGACTCTTTCATTTTGCAGTGCCTACTTTCATTCTTCAGCTAAAGGCATCTATTGCCGTGATTAGGATATTAATTTAGACGGCAAATCGAATTTATAGTAATTAACATATCATCGATTAACATTATAGTAATATTATCTCAATAATGTTGTGCAGCAAATCCAATTACCGTACAAAATCTCATAACTGGTCACAATAGCATGTTTATTAATCGATTAGTTTTTCGGCCAGTTGATCTCTTGGGTGTTACGATTACTTTCTGCACGAATGATGCCGCGATTAAGTGCTTGAGTCAGATTTAAATAAAGTGGGCGCATAAAAACAGCCGCTGGAGCGAAATTAAGTGGTCGCAATGACACATAAGCGGGTTGCTCAGTTATTTCCATGGCTGCAGCCAGTGCGTATTGCAATGTTTCAAATTGTAATTCAGCACTGATGCTGGCATCTGGGTTACCCAGTAGTGGCAAATTAATGTGACCAATACTGGCATGTTGGACCGCGGATATGTTAGCAAAATTTGGTATAGTAAATTGGGTCTCATGTAATTGTTTAAGGCAATCAATTACAGCATGTAAGATATTTTCTGCGTCGTATTGCTTATCGAAATAACATGCAATCAATCCTGAACGTATTATATACACTTCAGTGTCGAGGTGTTTACTGAACAGGCTATTAAAATTTTGCATCAATGCGATAGATTCAGTGAGCCCAAGTTGAATATCAATATTGTTTAATTTATTGATATTCACTAACGCAATCGTTTTAGACTCAGTGTGTTTAAGAGTGCTGATGCGTTGAATAAACGCCCTGTAACCTTGGGCTTGCGTTATAGGGTCTATGGTATTTAAATGTTGGGCGTTAAGGTATAAGGTATTTCGCTGTTGAAATTTTCTGTAGATAAAAAACAACACGATAATCGCAATACTGAAACCGAGAATTAATACTAAAATGATAAATTGACTATATTTATTCTTTGCCGTTTGTTGATGTAGTTTATTACGTAATAAACCCAGTTCGAATTTTAATTTTTGTTCAGTGAGTTCAGAAAAATCATTTGTTTGTTCGGTTTTTTGTTGCGATGTGTTGATCAGCTCAACAATGGCATCGACTGTTGCAAGTGCTGCATTGAGGTTGTTTGTTTTGCGATATGCGGTAGATAAATAGCCTAATGCTTCTGTTTGCACATCATTTAAATGTTTCTTTTTAGCCAGTTCAATAGCCTTGCTCGCATGATCAATAGCCTCATTCCACATGCCTTCACTGGTATTTATTTGGGCAAATAGTAGTTCATTATGGACTAAGTAATGTTCTACTTTCCGAGCTCTAAATATATCATTTGCACGTTGCATTACGTTCAATGCTGCTTGGATATTATTTAATTTGAAGTAAGCCTCGCCTAAGTTGTGGTATGTGAGCCCTATGGCGATTTCATTTCCCATACGCTCATTAACTTGCTGGACATTTAAATAATAGTCGATGGTTTTATTCCATTGATCTTGGCCAGCGTAAATCATTGCGATGACCGTCAAGGTCTCTGCTAGGTAGACATCTTGACCTATCGCTTGAAGTATTTCGGCAGCATTATGGGCATATTTTAGGGCATCATCCCATTGTTCTAAATCTCGGTATGTACGCGCAAGATTAAGTTGTGTATGGGCTTTAATTCCGGGGTAATCCAGACTATTGGCTAAACGAAATGCTTCACTGTAGTGCTGGAGTGACTTGGCTTGATCGCCATTAAGATTGTAATAACGACCTAACTGGGTTTCGGCATCGGAGATAAAATAATTATTGTGTAATTGGTAAGCGATATCGCGGTAACGATTTAAGTGAGAAAATGCCGGCGTAGGTTGAAGTAGCAATGAATGTAACATGCTGAGTTGTTCATGAAGTGTTGATTTAAATAGCGTACTTTCTAAACTGACATCTGTATTAACCATATTCAACGCATTATTTGATTCAACAATCACCTGATTATATTCTTGGTTTTGACGGCCTTTAATTCGCGCTTTAAGCATGATGACGACGGCTTGCTCAAGTGTGGTTGATGCAATGGCGTCTAATTGTGTTATGAGCAATTTAGCGTCTTTATACTTAGTAGGTGATGTAAGCTTTGCTTCTAAATTCAGTCGAGCCAGCAGCTCTAAATCGCGATGAAGTTCATTGGGTGGGTAACTTAATTCATTTGCGGCTTGCTCAAATTCCTCCTTATTTGAAAATTGTAAAGGAAACTCTGTGGTCTTCATTAGTTTTGTATACAGCTTTTGAGGATTTTCTTTGAAAAATATTTCTTGCTGCTCAATATCCCTTGCTGAAACCACTGAACTTAATAGTATCGAACATAATATGACCAGAGGAAAACATCGCAGCATAGTAAGAGATACCTTTTATAGTGTTAGTTAACGTGGACTTCATTTTTACGTGGAATGAATAAATAAATTTACCTGGGTCAGATGATCTCACCGGGTGTTTTCCACTAAATTGCAAATTGCCACTGTGTTAATGAGTCTAGATCGTTATAATTGTTCGGAATTTAAAATAAAAACAATAGAATCATACCAGAAGGAACCTAGAGTGAAACCTACTTCTCTTGCAATTTTAACCAGCAGTGCTATTTTTTCGATGAGTTGGGCAATGCCTGCACTTGCAGATGTCGATTACCATATCGATATTAACCAACCCACACACCATTTAGCCCAAGTGAGTGTGTCATTCCCTCAAACCAATTCGGATGTATTAACGGTCAATTTACCGGTATGGCGAACAGGTCGTTATCAAGTATTACCCGTTGCAGATGGCGTAAGGTTGTTTAATGCGACCGACAGTAAAGGACAATCATTACCTTGGAAACGCACTGCCAGTGGCGAATGGCAAATCGCCTTAACCAAACCTACATCGGTGAAGGTGACATATCAATTACATGCCAATGAGCTTGGTGATCGTTTACGTCACATTGATAGTAGCCATGCTTTTTTAGATGCCAGTGGTGTATTTATGTATAGCCCTGCATTTCGTCAGCAACCCGTTACGGTCAACATGGAAGTTCCTGAAGGTTGGAAAAGTTACTCTGGCATGGATAAAGGCAGCACATCACATTCATTTAAAGCGGCCAATTATGATGTGTTAGTTGATTCACCGATAGAAACAGGCATAAACCAACATGTCAGCTTTGAGGCTGACGGTCGTGATTACGACGTGGTATTTTGGGGCGAAGGTAATTACGATACTCAAAAAATTGTAACAGATCTCACCAAAATTAGTGGTCAGGCATCGGCTATTTGGCCTGATTATCCATTTAAACGATATGTGTACATGGTGCATGCAACCAGCGGTGCTCGTGGCGCAACAGAGCATCTCAATTCTACTATTATCCAATTACCACGATTTAATTTTCGTGAACGCGAAGATTATTTACGCTTTATCAGTACCGCCTCGCACGAGTTTATTCATACATGGAATGTTAAAGCTTACCGACCTCAAGGGCTGGTTCCGTATGATTATCAGTCGGAAAATATGACCGATTTACTGTGGATGGCTGAAGGCTCCACCAGTTATTTCCAAAATCAGTTATTGTTACGCGCAGGAGTGATAACCGCCAAAGAGTTCTTTGACGATTTAAGTCAACGTATTGTGCTTAATCAACATAACCCAGGTCGTGAAGTCCAATCTGTCGCAGAAGCCAGTTTAGGCCAGTGGAGTAGCACTTGGGGCGATTATGCGGTTAATCACAGTGTGAATATTTACTCTGAAGGTTACTTGGCTTCAATGGCACTTGATTTTAGTTTGCTAAGCGATACGCAACTTGCTCATTCATATAGAGATGTCCATAAAGCGCTTTATCAACAATATAAAATTCCATTAAGTTATAACGTCGCGGACGTGCAATCTATTTTAAAAAATCTTTCTGGTAAAGATTACCAGTCGTGGTGGGCTGAATATGTAAACCAACCGTTTAGTTTATCTTTTGATGACTTGTTGGCACATGCTGGTTTGATCACGACTTATGGTAAATCTCCTAAAACAGAAGTAGATGCCGGAATGATGTTGTCTGGCTTATATAACGATTTAATTATTGCGAGTGTGCTAAAAAATGGCCCAGCTTGGAATGCTGGTGTTGCTGCCGGAGATGAAATTGTTGCTGTTAATGGTTTAAAGGTTACCGCGGATGGTTTAACTAAACGTCTTAATGATTTTAATGTTGGTGATACGATTAAACTAAGCATATTCAGGGATGAGCGGTTAAAGGAAGTGAGTTTACTCCTGACTGAACAACCCAAAGGTGACTTATCAATTGCATCAGTAGATAAGGTAACTGATGTGCAGAAAGCGTTTTATAAAGCATGGTTGGGGGTTGAATGGCCGTTTGATGACAAGGGTGAGTGGATTAATACTACTGACTAAAATGTTGATTTGCATATACCCAAACGACCTTGAAATGCAGGATCCAGCATGTGGAGAAGTGACGCTTCAGAAACGATAACAAGCGAACGCTGCGCTCACGGATAAAGCGGTCTCGCGGCTTGTTATCGCCCTTTCGTTCGTCACCGCTTGCTACCTCAAGCGGTTGTGACAGCTTCGCTGTGCTGTCTGCTTTTATAGAATCTAGCCGCGTAGCGTCCTAGCAGCGCAGCGCTCTAAGAATAGTGATATTAATTCTCTTCAATCACTGCCTTGTTCAGTTATCCTACGGGGCTTTGAAACGAGCATGTTGAAGTGGCTTGGTTGAATATGTCATTCAGTATTGAGATGCGAGCCGTTATGATAAATAAAATGCCCTGAGAACAGGGCATTATTATGTGACGATTACGCCGGAGGAGCTGTTTCGATAAAAAATGGCTCTTTTTCTATCGTGGCTAAAAATATTTTCAGTTTTGGATAATCTTCGATATCAATCCGTTGGCGGAAAACCGCCCAACTTAAATAACAACCTAAACGCAATTGCACATCATTAAACGGTCCGTACAGCGGTAGTTCGAATTTTTCAAATTCAGCTAGTGTTGCGTTAATGCGTTGTGCTTGTCTGATTGTGTAATCAAAACGTTCAATATCAACGCCATCACGAGACAAGAAAAACAAGTTAATTGAACTGTCTAGAGCAGTATTGATCATGCAAAACTGATCAAGTTCTACCACGGTATCAAGGTACGTTTTTGATGACTTATGACGGATGTAGCGCAAGATAGCGCTTGAATCCGTTAACGATAACTCTCCATCGTGTAAAAAAGGAACCCGTTTTGTAGGGGATAGCGTTGCGCTGCTAGCCTGATCTGTTTCAATAAATTGATAATCTAATGTTGATTCCAATAAGGCTATTCGGCAATGCCGAACAAAGGGAGACGTAAAGCTACCGTAAAGTTTCATGGGATACCCTTATGGTATTAAACGCTTTGCTCTAAAGGACCAAATGCTTGATTTACCGCGTTGACGAAAGCCACTAATTCACTGCCCATCAAGGCAAAGTCAGCGTCTAAACGTGCTAATGGATCTTCGGTACCAACGTCATCACTACCTGCTCTAAACTCTTCAGAAAACTTAAGTCGTTTAATACTGGCATCAGACTGCATTAAAAAAGCAATCGACTGACCAAAATGCAATGCCAATTTGTGCACTTGCTTACCTGTCGCAATATGGGCAAGCACTTCATCTTCTTGAAGCACTTGTTGTTTAAAGCGAACGATACCGCCTTCATCAGAGTCTGACTTAAGCTCGGCTTCATCTTGCATTTCAAATGGCGCCGGTGCTTCACCCGCTTGCAACCATTGCGTTAATGTTGATTCGATTGGTGTGGCATAACTTAGCGGGATAACCGGTAAGCTACCTATCGCTTTACGAAGCAGTGCCAACAACTCTTCCGCTTTAGTCGCACTAGAACTATCAACTAAAATCATTTCTAGCTCAGGCATGATGAGTGCATGAGTTTGGCTACGTCGAGAAAATGCACGAGGCAATAATGTTGTGGTGATTTCGTCTTTAATGGTGTCTTTTTCTTTTTTAGTGACTTTCCGATTCTCTAACTCTTCAATCTCTGCCACTTTTTCATCTAAGGCTTCTTTGATTACTTGGCCTGGGAGAATTTTTTCTTCTTTCGTGACGCAAATTAGATAGCGATTTTCGGCACTATGGACTAATGCCTGGCCTTTTTTGCCTAGGGCATTAGAAAAACCAAACTTGCTTATGTCTTGGCTTGAACAAGGAGAGAAAGTGAAATCAGCTAAGGCATTTTCTAATGTTTCGGTATCTGTCGTAAAAGGTTTGTTGAATCGGTACAGGGTGAGATTTTTAAACCACATAGAAGGCTCTCATTAATTAACAGGAAAAATAAGTTACTGCAGTTTACGGGATAGATGCAAAGCGGTAAACCTACAAAAAAACACTAATAATACGATCGCTGTCGTCGCTAGGGTTAGAATTCATCAAATTGTCACATTCCCCCAAACTTCCTTGAAACCACCGCTGTAGCTAGATCTACTGCACAATAATGTGGTTCGGTATGGCAAATATTCATTTTTAATCAAGCATTGCAATATTTCTGAAACATTCGCAAGGCAAAATTCTGCTCGTTCCGATACAACTAACCCAGAATAACCATGACGAAATATGCGTCGAAAGGATGAAATGATGAATGTTTTTTGTAAAACTCTATTAGCCTCTGCAATGGCAGCCTCTTTAGTATCAAGTGCTTATGCGGCAGATCCTCTACAAGTTTATGGAAAATTAAATGTTACAGCACAGTCTAATGATGTTAATGATGAAACTGAAACAACTATTCAAAGTAATGCATCACGTTTTGGTGTAACCGGTGAGTTTGAGTTAAGCAAATCATTAGAAGCTTTCTATACCATCGAATACGAAGTTAATACCGGTGATGATGACAAAGAAAACTTTTTAGCTCGTAACCAATTTGTTGGTTTAAAAGGTAACTTTGGTGCCGTTTCTGTAGGTCGTAACGACACTATCCTTAAAGTATCTCAAGGTAAAGTTGACCAGTTTAACGATTTATCTGGTGACGTAAAAAACATGTTCAAAGGTGAAAACCGTATGGCGCAAACTGCGACATACTACACACCTATGTTTGGTGATTTTCAAGCGGGTGTAACGTATGTTGCATCTGGCGATTCAGACCAAGTTGTTGGTGACAATACAACTGGTGAAGATGGTGTGAGCATGGCTGTAATGTACGGTGATGCAGGTCTTAAAAGTACACCAATATATGCAGCGATTGCTTATGATTCAAAAGTAAAAGGTTATGACACTGCACGTGCAACGGTTCAAGGTAAAGTTGCTGGCTTAGTTATTGGTGGTATGTACCAGCAACAAGAAGCAATAGATAGCGGTGTAACAGATAACGGTTTCTTATTAAGTACAGCTTATGACATCAATGATGCGACATTAAAAGCTCAGTATGTCGACATGGAAAACAAAGGCGATTCATGGTCTGTAGGTGCTGACTACAAGCTAGGTAAACCAACTAAACTATTTGCTTTCTACACAGCCAACTCGTTTGATTCAAATGACCAAGATGATAGCTATGTTGGTATTGGTATCGAACATAAGTTCTAAACCAGTCATCATGTGATGGTTAAATCTTCAATCAATTAAAAAGGGCTTAGGCCCTTTTTTTGTTACATGGCATTAACAGCAATGAATTTTTTATGACAGAAAGGCGTATTTAATGCCAGAATCAGCTGTTAGATCATAAATCTGTAACAAAAGTGTCCAATAATAGTCTCGTGGCAAATTAACGTAGAAACCCAATATGACAGCTAGGATATTAATAGTAGAAGATGAATCAGCAATCCGTGAGATGCTGACATTTGTGATGGATCAACATGGTTTTACGACAGCTGCAGCTGAAGATTTTGATTCAGCAATTGAGTTGCTTAAAGAGCCATACCCTGACTTAATTTTATTGGATTGGATGTTCCCTGGTGGTAGTGGCATCCAATTAGCTAAACGTTTAAAGCAAGATGAATTTACGCGTCAGATCCCGATTATTATGCTGACAGCTCGTGGAGAAGAGGAAGATAAAGTGAAGGGCCTTGAAGTGGGCGCTGATGACTATATAACTAAACCTTTTTCACCTAAAGAGCTCGTCGCACGAATTAAAGCCGTTTTGCGCAGAAGCGCACCAACGCGCCTAGAAGAAACTATTGATGTGCAAGGATTACAACTCGACCCTGTGAGTCACAGAGTGACCGTTGGTGACGCCGTGCTCGATATGGGACCGACAGAGTTTCGCTTATTGCATTTCTTTATGACCCATCCTGAGCGAGTCTACAGTCGAGAGCAGTTACTCGATAACGTTTGGGGCACCAATGTGTATGTTGAAGATCGAACTGTCGATGTGCACATCAGACGTTTACGAAAAGCCGTAGAAGAGGGTGGACATGATAAATTGATCCAAACTGTTCGTGGTGCTGGTTATCGATTTTCAACCAGAATGTAATTCGTATTGGCGGCTCGAAAAGTTCTGCCATGCTAGGCAGAGCTTTTTAAAAACTGTTTTTTTCGCTGTCTAGCCATAATAGTCGATTTAGGCTATCTTGTGGTTCCTCGTTAGCCCTAATAATCAGTAACGGCACTGAATGTGTTGGCGGCGTTACTTTCGTATTTAGGTAGCCTATGTTTATCTCGTACTCTGGATATCGTTTATTTTTCCGGTTAGCTATATTGCTTGTTTTATTCATGCTTATCGGCGCTTTATTCAATCAAGTTGTTATCGTTATGCTATTAGGCTCGATTGCATTACTTGTGTGGCATTATCGTCAAATTACTCGTTTAAACTTCTGGTTATGGAAAGATAAAAAGCTTACGCCTCCACAAGGGCGGGGAAGTTGGGAGGGCGTGTTCAATGGAATATATCGTCTGCAGGGCAAGAATCGACGAAGAGTGGGTCAGTTAGCTACGTTGTTAGCCCGTTTTCGTCAAGGCGCTGAGGCCTTGCCTGATGCGGCTGTAGTGCTTGATGCCGAACATAATATTTTATGGTGTAACAAGCTCGCTCAGTTAATCTTAGGCTTTGTTTGGCCTCAGGATAATGGTCAGAGAATTGATAACCTTATTCGCCATCCTGATTTTTCGACTTATATAAAGAAAGCACAATACAAAGAACCATTAGAAATCCCTTCTCCCGTGTCCGATAAGCGTTTACTTGAAATTCGAGTAATGAGCTATGGTGATCGACAATTGCTGTTAATCGCTCGAGATGTCACCCGAATTCATCAGTTAGAAGGTATGCGCAAAGATTTTGTGGCAAACGTTTCCCATGAGCTTAAGACCCCATTGACAGTATTACAGGGGTATTTAGAAATTATGCAAACCATGGAAGATGCAGACTCTCCTAATCACAAACCACTATCATTGATGCAGCAACAGACGACTCGGATGCAGTCGATGGTTGAACAGTTATTGGCACTGTCGCGCATTGAAGACGCGGTTGATATTGATTTATCGCAAACGGTCAATATGTCATTGATGATGGAAATTCTTAAAGAAGAAGCCAAAGCTCTTGCTGGCACCGACTATACATTAGTGTTTAATTGCGAACCCGGTTTGAATACCCATGGTAATGAATTGCAATTACGCAGTGCTTGTTCCAACTTGATTTCAAATGCAATACGTTACACCACTCCCGGTGGAACGATTTCGGTTAATTGGAAAAGTGTTGCAACCGGAGCGTTGTTTTCGGTGACCGATACCGGAGTGGGTATCGCTCCACAACATATTAACCGCTTAACTGAACGCTTTTATCGAGTAGATAATGCCCGTTCAAGTAAAACTGGCGGCAGTGGTTTGGGGCTAGCGATTGTAAAACATGCTTTAAACCATCATCACAGTGAGCTTAAGGTGATAAGTGAGTATGGTAAAGGCAGTATCTTCAGCTTTGTTATTCCAGCGCACTTGTTAGTTCGACAATAGCTAGCCTCTAGATTTTCAATCCTTAAAAAACAGCATACGTGCTGTTTTTTTATTGCTGCTCCTCAGTTCAAATGGCTAATAATAATGAGCTAATCAGTTCAAAACCGCTGAGGAGCACTAATGTAATTAGTCTTAGAGAGATGGCGTTGAATCAATCGCTGGTATTGCATAAATTGCATCAATTAAACCGGTATGATGAATGTCATAATGTAGCGTTATTGCTATAATTTTAAGCAGTAATTATCTTGTTTGTAATGTGTTTAGTGGGTGTTTATCTATTGTACTAAATAATTTCTTATTACCTATATCCATTAAGTTGTTGATATTAATTGGCTTTGTTTTTGTTTTGTCAAATAAGACAGTTTTACTGCTGGTGTCACACAACTGTCATGTCAATGTCATAGACTTGTCATCAATGAGGTCGATACTGACTACGTTTTAAAAACTTAGTACGCTTAATTCTGGAGCATTAAAATGAAACTGAACAAACTTGTCGGCGCGATTACTCTTACAGCCGCTGGCGTATTCTCAGCAGCATCAATGGCTGCTATTGACCCTACTTTACCAATATACGAAAAAACAAGTGGTGTTTCTGGTAACTTGTCTTCTGTTGGTTCTGATACATTAGCAAATATGATGACGTTATGGGCTGAAGAGTTCAAACATATTTACCCTAACGTTAATATCCAAATTCAAGCGGCAGGTTCTTCTACTGCGCCACCAGCGTTAACTGAAGGAACTTCTCAGTTCGGCCCAATGAGCCGCAAGATGAAGCCTAATGAAGTTGAAGCGTTTGAAAAGCATTATGGCTACCAGCCAACGGCAGTTCGTGTTGCAATCGATGCGTTAGCTGTATTCGTACACAAAGATAACCCTATAACAGGCTTAAGCATTGAACAAATTGATGCGATTTTTTCTTCTACACATAAGTGTGGCGGTAAAGAAATTAACCGTTGGGGTGATGCCGGTTTAGATGGTAACTGGGCTGCAAAAGATGTTCAGCTTTACGGTCGTAACTCAGTGTCTGGTACATATGGTTACTTTAAAGAAAAAGCGTTATGTAAAGGCGATTTCCGTCCAAACGTAAATGAGCAACCAGGTTCTGCTTCAGTTGTTCAGTCTGTATCACAGTCATTGAATGCCATTGGTTATTCAGGTATTGGTTATAAAACTGCTGGTGTAAAAGCGGTCGCTATCTCTAAGAAGGGTGATAAGTTTATCGAAGCCACAGCTGCGAATGCTGCCGACGGTACTTACCCACTTTCACGTTACTTATATGTTTATGTGAACAAGCATCCTAACAAAGACCTAACGCCAATGGATCGTGAATTCTTACGCTTCGTATTGTCTAAGCAAGGTCAACAAATTGTTGAGAAAGATGGTTATGTTCCATTACCAACATCTGTAATTACTAAAGATTTAGAGAAAGTAGGTATCAAGCTTTAATTAGGGAACTTTCCGTAAACTTAAAAAGGCCTCTTTGAGGCCTTTTTTGTTTTTTTTCGTTGAAAAAAAGATAAAAAAAAGCAACCTAACTAAGAGGTTGCTGCTATTGCTAAGGGCAATACTGTCGATAGATTGTTACTACTATCAAATAGGAGAATGATGATGAACAAAAAAACGCTACTAGCTATTAATAAAGTAATGAAAATTCGGTTCATATATTCAGACTAGTCATTTTTCAGTTAGTTCCCTTGAATGCAAAAAAAGTACTTATTTTTATTTAAAATAAATTTGAGTAGAAAATCCAGATATCAATGTAGCGGTAGACATTAAATGTGAAGGTATTGATCGATAGTCTCCATTAAGTTCAAAGCAGCATAAAACGAAAGTTGGAAGTGCAGAGCTAACTTTGCTGCTTAATAAATCTATATGCCTTGAATTGACAATCGTAGTGACTCTGAGTGACTCGGTATTAATGCGGATTTTTACAGCATATTTTTGGTGATGCTAATGCTATTATCTTTGCTAGATTTCATGTTTTATTGCCTTTGTAAGGATATTTTGTGACTGCAAAATGGAACGAACAACACGATTACCATTCAAGTGCCAATACTGATGCTTTATGCGTGCATCATCTTGAACTTAATATTGTGGTTAATTTTGACTTGCAGCAACTCAATGGCGTTGCCCGGTTGCAGTTTACCCGAAAAATGGCTGCACTTTCATTAGTGCTAGATTGCCGAGACTTGATCATAGAAGGTATCACCGACAGCGACGCTAATGTGTTGTCATATTATGTGAGTGATGTGAATGCCATATTGGGTCAAAAGCTGGTTATTGATGTGGGTGAACGATTAACTGAGGTGGTCATCCATTATCGTACATCAACAACTGCCCAGGGGCTTCAATGGCTTACTCCGGAACAAACCTTAGGCAAACAATTGCCTTACCTGTTCAGCCAATCGCAACCCATTAATGCTCGTAGCTGGATACCTTTACAAGATACCCCAAAAGCACGCATAACCTTTAATGCGACAGTTACCGCTCCGCAAGGTTTACGCGTGGTAATGAGTGCTGAAAATAACCCTGAATTGCCAGATAATGGTGTGTTTGAGTTTTGCATGAGCAAACCCATTCCAACACATTTATTAGCCATTGCTGTTGGAAAGTTAAGCTTCCAAGCCACTGGGCCTCGAAGTGGTATTTATACTGAACCCGGTATGCTTGCTGCTGCAGTTAAAGAATTTGAAGATACTGAATCAATGATCTTAATGGCAGAGTCCATACTAGGGCCTTATGCTTGGGGGCGTTATGACATGATTGTTTTGCCACCGAGTTTCCCTTTTGGTGGTATGGAAAATCCTATGCTGGCATTTATGACTCCCACGCTAATTGCTGGGGATAAAAGTCTTGTGTCCACGGTTGCTCATGAATTAGCCCATTCATGGACAGGTAATTTAGTCAGTAATGCGACTTGGCGAGATTTATGGCTTAACGAAGGATTTACCACTTACTTTACCAATCGTATTGTTGAAGCTATTTATGGTAAAGAGCAGGCAGAACTCGAATGGGTTATCGAGTACGGACGTTTGCAAGAGGAAATGGAATCGACTCCCTTAGTCAACCAAACTCTACCCGCCAATGTCCAAGACCAAGATCCTAATCTGGCATTTAATCGGTTTACCTACGATAAAGCATCGATGTTTGTTCATGAACTTGAAAGCCGATTAGGCCGGCCTGCATTCGATAGCTTTCTATCCCAGTATGTTGAGCATTTTTCGTTTCGCGCGATTACTACCGAAACATTCATTGATTATGTAAAACAGACATTGCTGGTGGAACATCACGATAAATTAACCCTGCCAGAACTCAATGAATGGGTATACGGGCAAGGATTACCACTATGGTTTAAAGGCCCTACATCAAGCAGCTTGGATAAAGTTGACTTGGCTGTGGAAGCTATTGTCAAAGGCGCTTCAGCAAGTGAGTTGTTGGTGAGTGAGTGGCGAGTTCATCACTGGCAGTATTTTCTGACTCAATTACCGTTAATGGTAAGCCAAGCCACGTTATTAGATTTAGATGATACTTTTACATTAACAAACAGTCCCAATGCCGAAATAGCGTGTGATTGGTATCGCGTTGCCATCCGTAATCACTATGATCCTGTATTACCAGCATTAAGTGATTATTTATGCCGTATCGGCAGAGGTAAATTTGTTAGACCTTTGTTTGTTGAATTACAAATAGCAGGCTATCAACAAGAATTAGCTGAAATTTATAAAAAAGCTCGTGCTGGTTATCATCCTTCATTGCAAATTCAGTTAGATAATTTACTCAATTTTTAACAAGAAAATGTTATGACCTTTAACATCAAAAAAAGACAAAAAAAATGGCAGCCATATTGGCTGCCAAAATAACTCTTTCCGGGTTGTCATTAACGGTGCGCTAGCGTGTTAATACTTCCCAATGGGGATGATGATGAACATTAAAACGGTGTAGCAGTAACTCAATCTTAACTGAAGTTTGAGGTAAGTAGGATAAATCACTAAGCAGTGTCATCAATTAACTCCGGGGGAGAAGGCTAACTCATCATACTGCACTTACTTCAAACTACATTTTAATCATTACATACTTGTTCGTACAATAAATAAGACCGGGT
>NZ_JACJDU010000033.1:57076-59457 GCF_014163715.1 Shewanella sp. SR44-4
AGGATAAATCACTAAGCAGTGTCATCAATTAACTCCGGGGGAGAAGGCTAACTCATCATACTGCACTTACTTCAAACTACATTTTAATCATTACATACTTGTTCGTACAATAAATAAGACCGGGTGATATCAGGAAAGTTCACAAAGAAAATGAATTTTTTTAATTTATTTTGTGAGAGTAATTTTTTTGATCTATATGGTCGATATTCCCTGGAAAAGGTTTCGTTTTTTTAATTAAAAATAGCATTAGAGTTAACCTAAACTTGATTTTTTGTTTTTATAAATGCTTTTTAATCAGTTGTTTATTCTGATTCCGAGGTAAATTCAGGTAAGTGATGGGTTACGCATATGACCGTGGCAAATATCGATGGTGAGGCTTTTGGGTTTTATTTATGTGTAGCACAAAATGAACCTAAAAAAAGGGCAACCAATTTGGTTGCCTAAGTCGTTCTTTGTGGGTCGTGATTAACGGTGCGCTAGCGTGTTAATACTCCCCAAATAGGGATGATGATGAACAATAAACATTAAAACGGTGTAGCAGTAACTCAATCCTAACTGAAGCTTAAGGTAAGTAGGATAAATCACTAAGCAGTGTCATCAATTAACTCCGGGAGAGGAGTGTACTGGTCAAGCCAAACTGGACACTTTTAGTTGAGAATTTTCAAACTCTACCGGTGACAGATCACCATTAGCAGAATGAAGTCGCTCCAAGTTGTAATATTTCATGTAAGCAGTCACATCTTGCTTCATAAACTCCCTTGTTGGTTGAGCAACGTTAAAAATCCAATCGTGTTTCAAACTACCAAAGAAACGCTCAACAACGGCATTATCCCAACACGCACCCACATCACCCATACTGGCTCGAATACCATAGCTCGATAGCAGCCTGCCGAACTGCTTACTGGTATACTGTGAGCCTCGGTCACTGTGAAATACCAGCCCTCTGGCCGGTTGGCGCAGGTTGTAGGCTTTCATTAATGCCTTGGATATCAAATCTGTAGTCATGCGTTTGTCTATGTGCCACCCAACAATCCGGCGTGAATATAAATCCATTACTACCGCTAAATACATCCAGCCTTCACCTGTCTTTAAATAGGTCACGTCACCCGCCCAAACCTCATTAGCTGATACTGGGTTAAAGTTCATGTTTAACAGGTTATCAGCCACTGCATCTGAGTGTTTGCGCCGTGTAGTCACTTTGTAAGCACGTCGTTGGGTAGCTTTGAGTCGAAGGCGGTGCATAATTTTACGAACGAGATAGCGACCAACCTGGTAGCCTTCCTTGCGCAATTTCTTCACCATTTCACGATTCCCTAAGCTGCCTCGACTTTGCTTAAATAGCTGTCGAACAAGGCGATAAAGCTTCAGTGTTTCAATGCTTATCACGTTTGCTGGGCGTTTATGCCAATCGTAATAGCCTGACTTACTGACACTCATTACTCGGCATAACAGTGCGATAGGGAACAGGTTAGATTGCTGTTTGATGAAGCGAAATTTTACTTCATTTCTCTCGCAAAGAAGGCGCTTGCCTTTTTTAGTATTTCTTTCTCCATGCGTAATTCTTTGTTTTCTCTACGCAATCGTTTCAACTCATCACGCTCAGATTCTTCTAAGGTGATACCTTGTTGCAGGGCTTGGTATTTTTCCTTCCAGTTGTAAAGCAGGCTAGTGCTAACCCCAAGAGACTTTGCTGCATCAGCAACGCTATAACCTTGCTCTAGCACCATCAAGACGGCTTCATCTTTAAATACCTGCGGATAACTCTTATGTGATTTTTTTAGACTCATATCGACCTCTTAATTTATTGACCATACTGTCTCAAAATTAAGTGTCCGATGGAATTAGACCAGAACAGAGGTTAACTCATTATGCTGCACTTACTTCAAACTACATCTTCTTCGTACAATAAATAAGACCAAGCGTAATTAGGAAAGTTCACAATAAAAATAATTTTTTTACATTTATTTTGTGAGAGCAAGGTTTTTTGTTTTCTTAGCTGGTTTTTCGAAGGATTTATTAGGTTTTTAAGAGCTAAAAATGGCATTTAAATGAACCGAAACTCGATATTATAGTTTATCAAAGTCTTTATAATTAAGTGCTTATTTATCACTATGCTAGTTATACCAATCCTATTAAATATGTGATCTTTCAGCGGGAGTTCAAAGTGCTGTAGGCAAGGCAGATGATTGAAGCGAATAGTGATTCTATTTTGAAAACATCTAACGAAGCATAAAGTACTTTGAAACCCGCCAGAAAGGAGTCTCTCAGGTATTCCACTTCTGTGTTGCATCGATTTAAAAGGGAACAGCCATTTCTACATCAATGCGCCTTGAATTAAAAAACCTGAGAGACTCTGAACTGATCAGATATTTAATGAGATT
>NZ_JACJDU010000034.1:0-59387 GCF_014163715.1 Shewanella sp. SR44-4
CTTCAACAGACTCATGAACTAATTCAAGCTCTTGCTCAAACATAAAAAATCCCCACCAGAATACTGGTAGGGATTATCTTTCATCTGCAAGATCGGTCAAGTGCCCTTAAACGATCGGCATTGACTTTAGGTGGCACTCTTTTTATCATTAATCCGCTCATATTCACAATGCATCTCAGCCCAAATCGCTAAGCCATTTCGAGTACTTTATTAACCAACTTCTCAATGCCAATATGTGCCTCTAAAATTGACGTTGCTAGCATATACGCAGGTGTACTGACGATTTTATTGACTTCATCAACGACAATATCTTCAACTTGCACATTTTTATGCTTACCGCCCATTTCAGTAAATGCATGAGCCGTCTCAGAATCGGTTCCAATTGTGCCTATAGCGCCTGCGCCGTAAATATGAGGGATCATCACCGGTGAAATACACACAAAACCGACAGGTTTATGCGCTAACGCAAACTCACGAATAAAGTTTTCTACAATTGGCTGAATATGGCAATTACTGCCTGTGGTTGCAAAATTGGATAAGTTTTTAGCCGCACCAAAACCGCCAGGGATCACCAAACCATCAAATTGACTTATCTCTAATGTACTGGCATTAAGCACTTCCCCACGAGCGATCCGTGCAGACTCAACTAATACATTACGGGTTTCGTCGGTGTTGACCTCACCGGTTAAATGATTCACCACATGCATTTGGGTAATATCTGGAGCAAAGCATTGATATTGAGCACCCGCTCGCGTTATCGCCAGTAGGGTTAATACAGCCTCGTGAATTTCAGTTCCATCAAATACACCACAGCCACTCAGTAAAACAGCAATCTTTTTCATGACATCTTCCTTCAACTTTTAATTGATAATGTAAAATTTACAACAAAAAACCAACAAAACGATTGATCTGATTAAAAATCGTGCTAACTTAGAACGTCGAATTTGCTAGATGCCTTTTTTTTAGTCATAAAACATCACTGAATTCGATTGTGACTTAACTGACATCAATAAAAAAGTCCACAAATTAGTAATATTTATTAGAAATAATATTTAGCTCACAAAAAATAAAAAAGAACATATAACTCAACTAGTTACTGATTTCATTTCAAGCCGTAAGAAAATCTATCCAGCAACGTTGATTAATTCACTCACAGACTTATCCACAGGCTGAGAGTCTTTTGGCGTGGCTGATTGTTGGCTTTTCTCTATAAAATTGCCCAAAAAACCTCACTGGATACACAACGAGTCAAACGTTACGATTATTGACACTATCTTGGGTAAATAACTGACAATCGCACAAGCATCTTGAGGTGCTATGGGTATAATGTCATCCTATTAGTCTCGCAAAATACTGAACACGAATATTAATTATGCCAACAATTCCCAATAACCCGCTCATCTTAGTTGATGGCTCATCTTATCTTTATCGCGCTTATTATGCGCCGCCTCATTTAACCAATTCAAAAGGTGAAGCAACAGGCGCGGTTTACGGTGTTGTTAACATGCTTCGTAGTTTATTAAGCCGTTACAGTCCTAGTCATATCGCTGTTGTTTTTGATGCTAAAGGCAAAACTTTCCGCAACGATATGTACAGTGAATACAAAGCCCAGCGCCCACCTATGCCCGATGATCTGCGTAATCAAATAGAACCATTACATAGAATCATTCACGCAATGGGTTTACCTTTGATCAGCATTTCTGGTGTGGAAGCCGACGATGTGATCGGTACCATCGCCCTTCAAGCGAGTAAAGAAGGCCGAGCAACATTAATCAGTACCGGCGATAAAGACATGGCACAGCTAGTGAATGAGCATGTCACGTTAATCAATACCATGACAGATACCATTATGGGCCCTGAAGAGGTCAAAACGAAATATGGTGTCAGTCCCGATAGAATAATCGACTTCTTAGCACTCATGGGCGACAAGTCCGATAACATTCCAGGTTTACCTGGCGTCGGTGAGAAAACCGCGCTGGCGATGTTGCTTGGTGTAGGAAGTGTAGAAAATATTTTAGCCGATCCACAAAGCGTCGTTGAAGTTGGCTTTAGAGGCTCGAAAACCATGCCGGCTAAAATCATCGAAAATGCCGACATGCTAAAGTTATCATATGAACTGGCGACCATTAAAACCGATGTCGAGTTAGCACAAGACTGGCATCAAATGACGGTTAAGCCTCAAGACCGTGATGAACTCATTAAATGCTTCGGTGAAATGGAATTCAAGCGTTGGTTAGCGGAAGTACTCGATAATAAGCAACCCCGCGGTACCATCAGCCAAGATAGCGAAGAAGAAATCACCGTATCGCCAACCATTGAAGCTGAGTATGAAACGATTCTGACCATAGAAGCGCTTGATAAATGGATTGAAAAACTTAATAGCGCCGAACTGATAGCGATTGATACCGAAACCACAAGTCTCAACTACATGGAAGCGGAACTTGTCGGTTTATCATTTGCTACCGAAGCAGGTAAAGCAGCCTATTTACCGTTAGCACATGATTACCTTGATGCGCCGCAGCAAATTGATAAAGCCAGCGCGCTTGAAAAGTTGCGTCCGATCCTTGAAGGCGATAAACCGCAAAAAGTAGGTCAAAATCTCAAGTATGATATGAGTATTTTAGCCAACGCAGGCATTACCCTCAAAGGTATACGCTTTGACACCATGCTCGAATCCTATGTGTTTAATTCAATCGCATCGCGTCACGACATGGACGGTTTAGCGTTAAAATACCTTGGCCATAAAAATATCAGTTTTGAAGAAGTCGCAGGCAAAGGCGCAAAGCAGCTGACTTTTAATCAAGTTCATTTGGATATTGCTGGGCCATACGCCGCTGAAGATGCCGATATCACTCTGCGTTTACATCAACATCTATGGCCAAGACTTGAAAAAGAACCAGAACTGGCCAGTGTATTTAATGAGCTAGAATTACCATTAATACAAGTATTGTCTGATGTAGAGCGCCAAGGTGTATTGATTGATTCAATGCTACTTAGTCAACAAAGTGGTGAGTTAGCCAAAAAGCTTGATGATTTGGAAAATAAAGCCTACGAAATTGCCGAAGAAAAATTTAACCTCGCTTCACCAAAGCAACTACAAACGCTATTTTTTGAAAAACTAGGTTATCCAATAAAGAAGAAAACCCCTAAAGGTGCGCCATCAACAGCAGAAGATGTATTAGTGGAGCTGGCACTTGACTACCCTTTACCTAAAGTTATTCTTGAACATCGTAGCCTAGCCAAATTAAAGAGCACTTATACCGACAAACTGCCACTTATGGTTAATGCCGCTACTGGCAGAGTGCATACTAGTTACCACCAAGCTAATGCTGCAACCGGTCGTTTGTCATCAAGTGAGCCAAACTTACAGAATATTCCGATCCGTACTGAAGAAGGCCGTCGTATTCGCCAAGCCTTTATTGCCCCTGCCGGTCGTAAAATTTTAGCTGCCGATTATTCACAAATAGAACTGCGAATCATGGCTCATTTGTCTCAAGATGCAGGCTTGCTAACCGCATTCGCAGAAGGCAAAGACATTCATAAAGCTACCGCAGCGGAAGTCTTTGGAGTGCACTTTGAAGAAGTCACCACTGAGCAACGTCGCCGCGCTAAAGCGGTTAACTTTGGCTTAATTTATGGAATGTCTGCGTTTGGTTTAGCCAAACAGCTCGATATTCCACGCAATGAAGCACAAAAGTATATCGACACGTATTTTGCTCGCTATCCCGGTGTACTCAAATACATGGAAGAAACCCGAGCCATCGCCGCTGAGCTAGGTTATGTATCTACATTATTCGGACGTCGTTTATACTTGCCTGAAATCAACGACCGTAATGCAATGCGTCGTCAGGCAGCTGAACGTGCAGCGATTAACGCTCCGATGCAAGGAACAGCAGCAGACATCATCAAAAAAGCCATGATAGCCATTCACCAGTGGATTAACCAAGACACTCAAGGTGAAATCACCCTGATAATGCAAGTACACGATGAATTAGTATTTGAAGTGGATGAGGCCCAGGCTGAAATCCTCAAAACTAAAGTGTGCGATTTAATGGCGCAAGCAGCGTCATTAGACGTGACATTATTAGCTGAGGCTGGCATTGGCGACAACTGGAATGAAGCCCACTAGTCATTGGCTTAGGTTATGTTTGCAAAATAAACGTCTGTAGCTAAAACAAAAATACCGTATTCATTAGAATGCGGTATTTTTATTTGGACATTGTAACTATGGCTAAACTGAACCGAAATGAACGCTTAGCGCAATAAATATCCTCACCACCTATGCATCCTCTATTACTCAACCTATGCCTCAATGACCAATTTAATGATATATAACCGACTAGTTCATCGTTCTAAGCGGCAAATAAAGACTATTTTGAGTTTGTAGTCACAGTTATTGTATCTTTTTATGAAAAACAGTTTTTCATTTTAAGGCGAATAAGCTATTATATTCGCTGTAGGGTACAGAGGTTAAGATGTTCAATCTTTCAAACCTTTATTTCACTAGCGATAGTGACTAGCCAAATTCGGCGCCCCAGCAACTTAGGTTGCTGGGGCTTTTTTTTGATTTTTTTTATCATTAAAAATATTTAGAGTAAATACTTTAATGTTGATTAAAAAACAGTTATTATAGGGTTATTGAGCGTCATCAAATTGAGTTGATGGCACTTGAGTCTTGTTGAATTTAGCTTCTCCCCAAAAGAGCTAATTTATTTGTACCGATGGCCGTTTGGTTATCGGTTTTTTTTTGCTTAAAAATCGCCATTGTTACAACGTAGAAAACTCAAACGAAAAAAAACCGACATATTTGCCGGTTCTTAATTTTGCTAATCTTTTATATCACTCGACCGCTACTCTGGTGCCAACTCCGACTCCGACGCTTGCTCTGCCTTCTGCTCAGCTAACCATTCTGGATGACACCAATCATTTAAGATGCTCAACACTTTGGGCTTACCGGTGCCTTTTAGCGACGATAGTGTCTCAACTTGCACTTTATCACCAAAATCTTTTAAGGCTGCACGCACATCATTAACGGTTTTCATTTTGACGCTTTGAGTCAATTTATCCGATTTTGTTAGCAATGCTAATACAGGAATGTTACTTAATACTGCCCATTCAATCATCTGCATATCGAGATCTTTCAATGGATGACGGATATCCATCAATACCACCACGCCACTTAAACAAGCACGCTTTTGTAGATATTCGCCAAGCGCCTCTTGCCATTTATGTTTTAATGCTAAAGGAACTTGTGCAAAACCATAGCCAGGTAAATCGACTAAACGACGATCATCATCTAGCTGAAACACGTTGATCAATTGGGTTCGACCTGGCGTTTTACTGGTTCGAGCTAAACTTTTTTGTTCAGTAAGCGCATTTAGCGCACTGGACTTACCGGCATTAGAGCGCCCAGCGAACGCAATCTCCACCCCGATATCCCCAGGAAGATACTGATCTAAATGCGCAATATCCGGCGCACTGATTAAAAACTTAGCCCTACGGAAATCGATACGAGATTCTGTCACTCTTAACTCCAATTAAATTACTTCTAGTAAACGCATTACCATAAATTTTTAACAATTGCTTACTTTTGCACATTTTCGTGTAAAATATTAGCCTGATCACATTATATACCCAAGCAACGCTGATATGTGTGATGTAGTCATAAATGATCTAGCTCTTCACGAGCATCGTAAACTACATCAGAGCGCTTGGAAAAAACATTTTACCACGCTTGCGGGTCTTCCTAGTAAGCTCAGGACAATAAATTAACTAGAAGTTGGAACGCCATGAAAAAGTTAGCTCTTGCGCTGTCTGTAGTCGCCGCTATGTCATCATCAGTTATGGCTGAAGGTAATGCTGAAGCAGGCAAAACTAAAGCAATCGTATGTTCTGCCTGTCACGGTGCTGACGGCAATAGCATGATTGATATGTATCCTAAATTAGCAGGACAACACCCTGCCTATCTTGAAAAACAATTAACAGAATTTCGTCTTGCTGCTAAAACCGGTGGTGCTGAAGGTCGCATGAACCCAATTATGATCGGTTTTGCAATGGGGCTCAGTGATGAAGACATCGCTGATGTTTCAGCATTCTTTGCAAGCCAAGTACAAGTTGTCGCCGATGTTGCCGACGTACCCACAGCAGGTGAAAAACTGTATAAAGGCGGTGACGCTGCTCGTGGTATTACAGCATGTGTTGCCTGTCATGGTCCTGAAGGCAAAGGCGCAGCTGCTGCAGGCTTCCCTGTCGTGGGTGGTCAGCATGCTAACTATATCAAAATTCAGCTAACACAATTTCGTGATGGAGTTCGTCACAACGATTTAAATGGCATGATGCGAGATGTAGCTAAAAAATTATCTGATGCTGATATCGAAGCATTATCTAAATATATTTCAAGTATTAAGCACTAATACCCTTGAATATTTACTAATAAAAAAATGGGCTTTCTAGCCCTTTTTTTATGCCACCAAGTTGACGTTAACGTAAGCTTCATCGATTATTGCTTGACAGTGTTCACACTTTTAGCGTTAAATACACCCCGTACCGAGGTAAACCCAACTGTTTGTAACATAAATCTAATAACATCAAGCAGGTTTCGGACTGATACATTTAAGATATAAGAATAAAGATAATTCATAATAATAATAATTTAAGACCACTCACTAATAATAATAATATGAGTCGAGATTTCATTTTGAAATACTGGTCGCAGAATTTGTAAGGAATAGACCGATTGGTCGACATGCTATTTAGCACTGCCTTACACAACAGAGTGACTGATAACCCAGAGTATTATTTGAAGGATTCAAATAATGGCAAACAAAGCTTATTGCTGAGGATGCACCCGCTGGAAGCTTTATCGCTCGAAGGTATAAAGTAACAAGGATGGTTAACTAATGTCATTGAAGACAATTAGGATAATGATGCGTCATTGAAGACCATCTACGGAAGCTGTAGTCAGGACGGCAACAGAATATAAAAAAGCGTCATTGATGACCAATAACAATTAAAAACGGCATGGAAAGCAGAAGAAATAAAGATCTGACCGGGATAGTCACATAGCAAGTACGGATACTTGGAATCAGAATAAAGTGCGTTAGGCACTATTTTACGAGGCGGCAGTTTATACTGCCGCTTTTTTTTATGCCCAAATAGCCTCAATATCAACTTCATTTCAAATACTTACTTTAAATTAACCACATTCGCTATATAATCGTTTATTAAGTCAATACTTAGGTAATGCTGTATTTGATGAACGTATGTCCGCTTTGTAATCATAGTGCTGATTTTTTTGTTCAAGACAAAAAAAGAGCTTTCTACATCTGCGAACGGTGTGGCTTAGTCTTTGCTAACCCAAAATCACATCTTATGCCAGATGTTGAGCGTCAGCGTTACGGTCGATCGCAAAAGTCATCGAGTCAGAAACCATTATCGCAATTTATTCTGCCACTATTAGCCCAAATATCTCAGCAACAGAGCGGTGCGTTAACTGGTCTTAATTTTGGCCGCTTACTTGACGACCAGAGCAGACAATCCATTGTTGATGCTGGTCATCTTGTTAATCAGTACGACCCATTCTTTGCTGCAGATCAGTCGGTACTGCAACATAGCTATGATTTTGTATGTTGTTACCGGGTATTCGAACACTTTCGTCATCCACACCGTGAATGGAAATTACTCAATCAACTGGTTAAACCCAATGGCTGGTTAGCAATAGGCACGCCTTTATTGACCGATCAAGACCATTTTGCCAAATGGCATTACAAAAACAATCCAACTCATGTAAGCTTTTACCAGCAGCAGACATTCGAATATTTAGCATTAAATAGTGATTTTGAGCTATTATTTGCATCGAAAGATCTGGTTTTGATGCAAAAATCATCAAAATCTGATATAAAGCGCATCCTTATTTAGTGCCTTGTAGAAATTGCTCTGCAAGGACGTGTTTAGAAAACCTAACGAGAACATCATGGCTCGCAGTAAAAAAACTCGCAAAGGCGGCGAAAACGGCGCTAAGTTTGCACCTAGAGTAAAAAAAGTTGATCGCAACGCGGTCGATGGTAAAAAATCTGAAACCGGCCGTAAATCAGGCAGCCGTCACAATGAAACGTTGCTTAAACAAGCATCAGGTAACACTTCGGTTAAGAGTAAAGATGTCCGTCATGGCAGCAAAAAGCCGGTAGCACTTACTTTACCTACGTCTGTTACCGCGCCATTAGTGGTTAAGCCTAAACAGCCTAAACTGACTGACGAACAGAAGTTACTGAAACTTGAAGATGATCCAAGACTAAATCAGTTACTTGACCAACTTGAAGAAGGTCGTGATTTATCTGACACTGATCAAAAGTGGTTGAATATTCAATTAGACAAAATTGAGCAACTGATGTTGAGCTTAGGCCTAACTGAAGGCGATGATACGCCAACACAAAGTCCTAAAAAGCAACTGAGTGACGATGAACTATTAAATCGTTTTGAATCAGGTGCCGATATGCTTAAAGATTATCAGCAGAAAGATTAATCTGCTCGATGAAAGTAATACCAAGCTATTTCTTGGTTTGATATCAAAAAACTGGCGCAAATCGCGCCAGTTTTGTATTCAAAAAAGGATAAATTGTGTCTACAACCGCCATCGTAATTGCTCTACTCATCATTGTAGCCCTTGCTACCTACGCAACACACTTACTGTTAACGCTTAAACGTACAACACAAGCTAATCAACAAGCACTTTCTGAGCGTAAGGCTAAAGCTGAAGAACGTAGACAACAAATACTGACTGATATCCGTTACATTGCCGCAGCAATGCTAGAAGATCGTTGTGAACTGTCTGAAGGCGTTATGCGCATAGGTAAATTATTTGATGCATTATCCTTGTCAGAACAAGTTGTGGCAGACTTCCCTAACCTGTTTACCCATTATGAGCTGATTAGAAACCATCCCATCATGGAAGCGCGTAATGAGCTACCAAAACAACAACGGATGAAGTTTGATTTTGAGCGGATGAAATCAGAAGCAGAGTTAGAACAGGTTATTCTAGACGAAGCAAAACACATAGCCGAGTTTGATAAGCCAACCACTCATTAGCGCAACATATTAGTTAACCTGAACTCGAGATAAGAGTTCAGGAGGTCATAATAAAAAACACAATCTTAGTCACTATCGCTATCAAACTTGTTATTTATTCTGCTAACAAGATGAAATAACGCGTCAATAGCTAGCCAATGGCAAGTTTGCAGCAACTTAACTAATCACATTTATCTCATGCCTTAGCACAATTGAGGTTAAGCATGAAATTAGTACGATTGCAGGCTATGCTGATAACACATCAGCTAAAGTACGCATCAGCAGATGCCAGCAACAAATTAACGTCAATTAACCACACCAGTTTGGCTGACAAATTGAAATAACAAGAAGCTTAATAAAGCTCAATGATTGGGGTCACACTATGTTCAGTTCACTTTGCTTAGGATTACTCAAAATACTGGGTTGGGAATTTGATGGCCAACTCGATAATACTAAGCCATGCGTCATTATTGTTGGCCCGCATACCAGTAATTGGGATTTCATCATTGGCATTATCGCCCGCAGCGCCTTAGGCACCAAAATTCATTTTTTAGGCAAGCATCAGCTGTTTATTCCGCCCTGGGGATGGCTATTTCGCGCCATGGGCGGTAGCCCTGTCGATAGACGTAAATACAATAATTTAGTTGATGGCGTGGTGCTGTTATTCCAACAAGATCCACTTTATAAACTGGCCTTAGCACCTGAAGGCACACGTAGCCCTGTAACTCGTTGGAAAAGTGGTTTTTACCATATTGCAGCCAAAGCGGATGTTGATATAGTGCCAATCGGATTAGATTTTGGCCGCAAAGCGGTTGTGATTGCCAAACCGTTAAGACCGACGGGAGATATTGAACGCGAAATAAATCAGTTAATGGATTTTTACCGTTCTATCAAAGGCTATCATCCAAAAATGGTTCCTGATTATCAGCAGAAATAGTACTGCAATAATTAACGTTCAATTAGCTTATATTGATTAATCAGAAGTGCGACAGTGTTGGATATACAAGAAGTGTCTTACACAGCATTCAGCGGTTTTTATAACACGCTTTCTAAACTCTCAGCGGCTAGCACATAGCTGCCGCCTAAACGTATAACGTGCGTTGGCGTATGGATCCGCACTAAAGATAGCACTAGCCGAGTCGACTCTTGCGAGATGAACACCGGAGACTCACCCCAAAAGGTTACCCCAGCTAAATCAAACCGACTGCGAGTACTGTTAATCTCACCCAAAAAGTGAGTGTCTGTGGCACTAATAGTACTGCGGGCGATCTTCATCTTTTTCTGCTGCATACCTATGCGACTAGACTTGATGGTTACAATCGAGTCACTCATCGTGAGCTGGTTTACATCAACATTGTCAATGAACACCAATTTGCAGTCTTCAATAATGAGCTGATCATAATGCCCAGAAAAATATTGTTGGCTTTCTTGATAGCATTTGCCAATACGCTTACTGCTATTTTCTGAATGTTGCTCACGAGCCAAAACATTAGCATTAGAAGGAAAAATAGAAGTCGATGCTAGACCCGTTAATAACATTTGATTAAAGATGTGTGGATGCGATTTCATCGGTACATGCCCTGCACCAGCAATAACCTGCAGTTGTGCTGTGGGTAATACATGTAGCAGTGCTTGAGCGGTCCGTAGTGGCGCAACTTGATCATCTGCGCCCCAGATTAACTGCGTCGCAGGCATCTGTTGGTAATTAAGCACTGAGAAGTTTTGTTCCATTAATGCTAATGCCGCATTTGTATTGGTTTGTTCGCCAATGGTCATATTACGAATAGACTCATTGTGACTTAACCATTTCGTTGGATCTAACCCGGTTCCGGTTTTCTCAAGCATCTTATCGGCAAAGTTATCAACCCGGGCTAACACTCGGCGAAAGCCTTGTGGTAATTCGCTGTTAGTCATATCTCGCTTAGAAATCTGTTTTAGATACGCAGTCCGGTCCAAAATACCGGCAGCATCCACCAGCACGAGTTGCTCAACTTTGCCAGGATACTGACTCGCATAATATAAGCTAATCGCCGCCCCCATCGAATGTCCCACAAGATGTACCTGAGCATTGGGATGGCGATAATGGCTAATGACCCAATCGATCACCTTGGCATATTCTTTGGGTGAATAGGTAAATACCGCACCTTGCGATAAGCCAAAACCAGGTAAATCGATAGCAACAACATGATACTGCTTTGCTAACGCGGGAATAACCGTTAACCAGTCTTTAGAGGCTAACTCACCTAAACCGTGAATAAGCACAACAGTGTCACGGTGCTCAAGCCCTGCTTGTAACACAAACAGCGGAGTTTGATGGCTTGGTACTATCACTCGTTCAAATTGATAGTTTGTTGGGTAATCAGCTAGCTCTGCGGTTGTTAATGGCTCGGCTGTCAGTGGTTTTACAGCGCCTATTGAGCGAACTTGCCTATTGATATCATTAAACCAATTAGCTTGCACGGGCATCGCCCACCACAGCAACAGCAACAGCAATGATATTAATACCAGGAATTTAACCACTGCAAATATCGCTTATCTGGCGGCTTATCAATGCTGTTCGGTACATTGCTTTATGCTGCGAATGTCAGTACCTGTTGGGCTTTGAAACGCACGTAAACCAAACTCAGGTAACACGGCAAAAATGTGATCAAAAATGTCTGCCTGAATCGCTTCATAATAGGTCCAACGAATGTCATTGGTAAAAATATATAATTCTATCGGCAAGCCCTCTGTGGTTGGAGCAAGCTGCCTTACCATCAATGTCATGTCTTTATGTACTTTGTCATGACGACGTAAATACTCTTGTAAGTATGCTCTAAATGTTCCGATATTGGTTAAATGACGGCCATTCACCTTCATCTCAATATCACTTATGTTGGCATTAGCAACACTGATTTCACTGAATACTTGCGGTAAATACTCTTTCAAATAATTGACTTTGCCTAAGCGAATACGTTCTTCATCGGTCAAAAACTGAATGCTATTGACGTCGATATTGATTGAGCGCTTAATTCGTCGACCGCCCGACTCGGACATGCCGCGCCAGTTCTTAAATGCATCAGACACTAATGCATAAGCTGGGATCATGGTGATGGTATTGTCCCAGTTTCGTACTTTCACTGTGGTTAAGGTTACATCTTCAACGGCGCCGTCTGCAGCGTATTTATCCATTTGGATCCAATCGCCTTTACTCACCATGCGGTTAGCAGCAAGTTGAATCCCAGCAACGAAGCCCAAAATGGTGTCTCGGAACACCAACATAACCAAACCGGTAGCCACACCTAAACCACTAAAGAAATAAATAGGCGACTGGTCGGCTAAAATAGCAAAGACAACAATTAACCCAATAAAAAATAGGAATAACTTAGTCAGCTGCACAAAACTTTTTACCGGTAAACGGCGATTAACATGATTAATATCAGCAATTTCATCAATCGCATTCAACCCGCTATACACAGCTCGAATCATAAAAAACACTAACAACGCGCTAAGGAAACGGTCAATAAAAGCGCTAATCAATTCATGCTCGGTGAGCACAATAGGGATCAATAAATCGAGGATTAAAATAGGGATCAAAATAGCGAGACGTTCAAACACATTAAAGCGCATGAAAATATCGTCCCAAGTCACCGAGGATCGGCGGATCACTGCATTCACACCGTGAACGACAAATCGATGGGTAATGTAATAACTTAAACCTGCCACAACCACACAAGCCAAAATTAATATCGATGTCGCGACACCATCCGATGGTTGGCTATTAATACCCAAACGAGTTAACCAAGCCGCAATTTCAATCCGCACTTCTGTATTCACAAACAAATCCTTAGCCACGTTTGCCCTTTACTCAATCAAAAGACGTAAATTAAACCGCATAAATGCAAGCAAACATTCACAGGCTTATCAGTGTGCTCATTATGCATGGTGTTGATGTATAACGTTACCGAAACATCGACTCTATCGGTCAAGATGATAAATTTAATGCAAGTTACTATTTTCACGATTATGTTAACAGTTGCAATGAATGTGAGTATACCCAAACAAGATTAAACAAAAATTAGCTTTGACGCGGGGGGCAATAAAAGATAATAAAAAAGGACCTTGTGGTCCTTTGTCAAATTACTCTAAACATATCCTGTTCATGACATGTAGTTTCACTCAATTAAAAACTCGGTAACATGCCCTGCGGTAGCAATCGGTTAAAACTGGCGCTATACAACAAGTCGACCGAGTTCTCGATATCAGGTGAAAAGTAACGGTCTTTATCATAAAACGTCACTATTTCACGCAGTTCAGCTTTGGCCAGCGCCACAGCTGCGCTTGGTTGCAACGGCTTTCTAAAATCTAACCCTTGCGCAGCAGCTAACAACTCAATCGCCAACACGCCACGGGTATTTTCACTCATGTAGCGTAAACGTCGTGCAGCAAATGTCGCCATCGACACATGATCTTCTTGGTTTGCCGATGTCGGTAAACTGTCTACCGAGGCCGGATGCGCATAGGTTTTGTTTTCCGATGCGAGTGCAGCTGCAGTGACCTGGGCAATCATAAAGCCAGAATTCACCCCACCGTTATCCACCAAAAATGGTGGTAACTTAGACAAGCTAGAATCAATCAACAACGCCATTCTGCGCTCCGAAATAGAGCCCATTTCAGCAATCGCAATCGCGAGGTTATCAGCCGCCATCGCAACGGGTTCGGCATGGAAGTTACCGCCCGAAATAATATCGCCCGTATCTTGGAACACCAATGGATTATCAGTAACACCGTTTGCCTCAGCGCCAAGCACTTCTGCTGCTTGACGGATTTGGGTTAAGCACGCACCTAAAACCTGTGGCTGACAGCGCAGTGAGTATGGATCTTGTACTTTTTCACAATTAGTGTGACTTAAGCTAATTTCAGACTCACTTGTTAATATATGACGGAAAATAGCTGCCGAATCGATTTGACCTTTTTGCCCGCGCGCAGCATGAATGCGTGCATCAAATGGACTACGGCTGCCCATAGCGGCTTCAACACTCATGGCGCCAATAATTGAACTGGCGGCAAACAAATCTTCTGCATTAAACAAGCCTTCAAGCGCCAGCGCTGTTGAGGCCTGGGTACCATTCAGTAACGCTAAGCCTTCTTTGGCCGCTAATTCAATAGGTGCAAGCCCGGCAATCTCAAGCCCTTCCGCTGCTGAGATAATCAGCCCTTGATAGCTCATTTCACCTTCACCTAACAAAGGTAAACACATGTGAGCTAATGGCGCTAAGTCACCCGATGCCCCGACTGATCCTTTTTCTGGCACACACGGATACACACCAGCATTCACTAGCTGGATGAGAAACTCGATAACCTCTAAACGAATACCTGAAAAACCGCGGCTTAATGAGTTAATTTTTAACACTATCATTAAGCGCACGGTAGCATCTTGCATGTATTTTCCTATGCCAGCGGCGTGGGACAATACAATAGAGCGTTGCAATAATTGCAGATCTTCTGGAACAATTTTAGTGTTGGCTAACAAGCCAAAGCCAGTATTGATACCGTAAACAGTACGGCCTTCACGTAATACTTGTTGGACGATTTCAGCACTTTGATTAATGTCTTTAATCGCTTCTTTCGCAAGGGTAAGCTTGACACTATTACGGCTGATCGCACGAGTCTGCGCCAGTGTTAACGTACCTGGAATAAGTTCAAATGAATAAGTCGACATGGATTAAGCTCCTAACATTGGCAGGTCTAAGCCTTGCTCTTTGGCACATTTTTTTGCAATGTCATAGCCAGCATCTGCATGACGCATTACCCCAGTAGCAGGGTCGTTCCACAATACTCGGCCTAAACGTACCGCAGCCTCATCGGTTCCGTCGGCCACTATCACCACCCCAGAATGTTGACTAAAGCCCATACCAACGCCGCCACCATGGTGTAATGACACCCAAGTTGCACCACTAGCTGTATTGAGTAAGGCATTCATTAATGGCCAATCTGACACCGCATCAGAGCCGTCTAACATGGCTTCTGTTTCGCGATTTGGACTGGCAACTGAGCCTGAATCTAAGTGATCTCGGCCAATAACAATCGGTGCCGCTAACTCACCGTTTTTGACCATTTCATTAAAGGCTAACGCTAAGCGGGCACGATCTTTAAGCCCTACCCAGCAAATACGTGCAGGTAAGCCTTGAAACGCAATACGCTCACGCGCCATGTCGAGCCAATTGTGTAACTGCGGATTATCTGGAATCAGCTCTTTGACTTTGGCATCTGTTTTGTAAATATCTTCCGGATCGCCAGACAAGGCTACCCAACGGAATGGTCCAATGCCTTCACAAAATAACGGCCGCACGTATGCTGGTACAAACCCAGGGAAGTCGAACGCATTCGTGACGCCTTCTTCAAACGCCATTTGGCGAATATTGTTACCATAATCTGTGGTTGCTGCACCGGCTGCCTGTAATGCCAACATTGCTCTAACTTGCACTGCCATTGACTGCTTCGCCGCTTTAACGACTGCCGCTTCGTTAGTTTTACGCATTTGAGCGGCGTATTCTAAAGTCCAGCCTTGAGGTAAATAACCGTTTAATGGGTCGTGCGCGGAGGTTTGATCGGTTACCACATCAGGCACAATGCCGCGGGTCACTAGCTCAGTAAACACATCGGCAGCATTGGCTAATAAGCCGACTGAAACCGGCTTGCCGCTTTGGTTTGCTGCGTAAATCATCGCTAATGCTTGATCTAATGAAGTGGCTTTTTTGTCGACGTAACCAGTACGCATGCGAAAATCGATACGGGTTTCATCTACTTCACAGGTTAATACCGAATAACCCGCCATAGTACCAGCCAGTGGTTGTGCACCACCCATGCCGCCTAAACCGCCAGTTAAAATCCACTTACCCGCTGACGAGCCATTAAAGTGCTGTTTAGCCATGGCGACAAACGTTTCGTAAGTGCCTTGAACAATGCCTTGCGAACCAATATAAATCCACGAACCCGCAGTCATTTGGCCATACATAGCCAAACCTTTCTTATCTAGTTCGTTAAAGTGTTCCCAATTCGCCCAATGTGGCACTAGGTTTGAATTAGCAATAATGACCCGTGGCGCATTGCTATGAGTAGTAAACACCCCAACAGGTTTACCAGACTGCACTAATAAGGTTTGATCGTCTTCAAGGCGTTTAAGCACCTCAATAATTTTGTCGTAACTTTGCCAATCGCGCGCGGCGCGGCCAATGCCGCCGTACACCACTAAGTCTTCTGGGCGTTCGGCAACATCAGGGTGTAAGTTGTTCATTAACATGCGCATCGCGGCTTCGGTTAGCCAACTTTTACACTGTAATTGGGTACCGTGCGGGGCAATAATGCGACGGCTTGGGTCGTGTCGTTTATCCATATGTTCCTCTTCAACCGAGTTTATTCAGTTTGGTTTTTTATTGGTCTTGTTGTCTATTTTTAATGTCTTACGGTTTTCATTTTCGATACCACCTTTTAACGCGCAAAGGTTAAATGGCCGCCTAGTTTAAATTTGCTACCCGGATGAACTAAACGAGCAAAACTGACCACACCTTGGCGCGACCAGGTACGACGTAAAATTTGTAAGCAAGGTTCCGTTGCAGCAATCGACAACCTTTGTTGTAACAGCTCGTTAGCCATAATGGCTTCAACGGTATGCTTGGCCTCTGTCAGTGGCGCTACTGCCGACAAATATTCATGGGGAGTATGTGAGCTAAAATCTTGTTGTAGGTAATCAGGCACCAGCTGTGGGTTTACATAACGCTCTTCAACTTGTAATGGCAAGCCTTGCTCGCAATGCACCAACACCGAATAAAATACAGGGCTGCCCAGTTCCAGCCCCAATGCATTAGCCACTGTTGTGCTGGCCTCGATTTGTCTCAATTCAAGCTGGATAACACTGTAGCCATGGCCACGGTCTTTTATTTCGTCGGCAATATTACGAATAGCCAGTAATGACGATTGCGACTTTAAACCTGCCACAAAAGTGCCCACTCCTTGAGTGCGCTCTAGCACGCCCGAGTCCACCAGTTCAGTTAACGCCCGCCTTGCTGTCATCCGACTACAGGCAAACAATTCAGTTAACTGATTTTCAGACGGGACACGATCGTTCTCTTGCCATTCGCCCGTTTCAATACGGCTCAAAATGAATTGTTTTATTTGGGAAAACTTTGCTTGGGCCATATCAGCAGCTCTCGGTTTTTTAGACAATAATGTCATTGCTGTTTAAAAACACATCATTCATCCTACCTTGTATATACAAGTTAAAACAAGTATTGTTTAGCAATCAATAATTAATGCATTTTTAGGGGTTTTTATGTCGTGGGATCAAGTGTGGATTGATGTAAACGTGGCCACCATGGATACCAATATCCAAGGGGCTTACGGCGTAATACCTCAAGCGGCTATTGCAATAAAAGATGGCAAAATTGCTTGGGTTGGCCCGCGCAGTGAACTACCTGAATTTGATGTACTGGCAACCCCAGTTTACAGAGGCAAAGGCGGCTGGATAACACCAGGGCTTATCGATGCACACACCCACTTAGTCTTTGCCGGTAATCGCGCCAATGAGTTTGAACAACGCTTACAAGGTGCAAGTTACCAAGATATCGCTCGGGCTGGCGGCGGTATTATCTCAACCGTTAACGCCTGTCGTGAAGCTGATGAAGCTGAGTTATTTGAACTGGGTCGACAACGCTTAAACGCCCTAGCCAGAGAAGGCGTCACCACGGTTGAAATTAAATCTGGTTACGGCTTGAACACCGAAACAGAACTTAAATTATTGCGCGTTGCGCGTGAGCTAGGCGAACATCATCACATTGATGTAAGCACCACCTTCTTGGGCGCCCATGCTATTCCGCCAGAATATAAAGACAATGCAGATGCCTATATCGACCTCGTCATTAATGACATGCTCCCCGCGGTAATCGCCGAAAACCTTGCTGATGCCGTCGATGTATTTTGTGAAAATATCGCCTTTAATCTTGAGCAAACTGAGCGAGTATTAACTGCGGCTAAACAGGCAGGTCTGCAGATTAAACTGCATGCTGAGCAATTAACCAATATGGGCGGCAGCGCCTTAGCAGCCAAGCTTGGGGCTAAATCGGTCGATCATATTGAGTTTCTAGATGAAGCAGGTATTAAAGCCATAAGCGAAAGTGGTACCTGTGCAACCTTGTTACCCGGCGCATTTTATTTTTTACGCGAAACCCAATTACCGCCAATCGACTTACTGCGTCAATACAAGGTGCCAATGGTTATTGCCAGCGATTTTAATCCGGGGTCATCGCCTATTTGCTCCACTTTATTGATGCTCAATATGGCTTGCACCTTATTCAAACTCACCCCAGAAGAAGCCTTACAAGGTGTAACCATTAATGCTGCAAAAGCACTTGGTATCGACAATAATGTCGGCAGTATTACCGTAGGTAAACAAGCTGATTTTTGTTTGTGGGATATCACCACTCCAGCACAATTAGCTTATGCTTACGGAGTGAACCTGTGTAAAACCGTTGTCAAAAATGGTCAGGTAGTTGCGCTACCCAATTAAACAGTTAAACCGTTAAACAATTGGGCTCAACTTATATCCGTCAAATAGCCCTCAACTTCAGTTCAAACTCACTACTAATAGCAGTACCACTGGCGATAATGTCTATCTCCAGTGGCGCTGCTATGTACGTCACCTCAAATCCCGAGTTCAGATTTATTAAACTATTGGGCAATAAAACCGTGATTTTAAGGTCAGTTTCATTTAGGCTGACTATATTAATGAACAATCGTTCAACTTGTTATAGTCAGTATCACAGACAACAATAGTGAGATGAATACTCGATAAGTTCTTTTTAACCAACATCACATTGCCAGAGGTTTTATGAAAATCCGTGTTTTAATATCGCTTGCGACAGCTTTTTTTATGCTTAATACCAGTAGCGCTTTTGCTAAAGATCTAGCAGATACTGCGGTGCAAGCACCATTAGTTAAGCCTAAAGTGATTATTTTTGATGTGAATGAAACCTTGTTAGATCTTGAAAATATGCGCGCCTCTGTGGGTAAAGCGCTTAATGGCCGTGAAGATTTACTGCCATTATGGTTCTCAACCATGCTGCATCATTCTTTAGTAGTTTCAGCTACAGGTGATTACCAAACGTTTGGTAGCATTGGCGTTGCGTCACTGCAAATGGTCGCCGAAATCAACGGCATTGCCATTACACCAGAACAAGCTAAAACCGCCATTTTAACGCCACTTCGTTCATTACCCGCTCACCCAGATGTTGCGGAAGGTTTAGCTAAATTGAAGGCCCAAGGCTACAAACTAGTCACCTTAACCAATTCATCATTGGAAGGCGTAACCTTACAGCTTAAAAATGCTAATTTAAGCCAGTATTTTGATGCCAACTTAAGCATAGAGTCTGTTGGAGTATTTAAGCCGCATTTAAAAACGTACCAATGGGCCATTAAAGATTTAGGTGTTAATGCAAATGAAGCGTTAATGGTTGCCGCGCACGGCTGGGATATTGCCGGTGCAGATAAAGCAGGCTTACAAACCGCCTTTATTCGTCGCCAAGGTAAAGTGTTGTTCCCACTAGCAGCACAACCAGACTACAACGTACTGGATGTAAACGAATTAGCCAGCACCCTAGCTAAGTTCAACTAGCCTTAACGATTATCGCCCAGTATTAGCTGGGCGATAAATTTACACAGCAATGAGTATTTCCTTCTATATAGCCCCATCAATCTCCCCCCCCCTTAAGACGACTTGCACTGCCCCTTGCCATTAACCATTAATTAACATTTAATGAATGCTGATTAATCGTCGTCATAAAAAGGGAAAACAGATGAGAAAGGAATATTTAGCGCTATCAGTGGCATTATGTTTGGCTAGTTTAAGCGCAAACACCATGGCACAAACCACACTGATGCATCATGTTAATGGCTACACGCTCGTCGACGGAAAACTGCAAACCTTCAATGCTATCCAATTTACTGACGACAAAATTGATCGACTATTTACCTTAAATCAAGCCTTACCGAGTGCAATTGATATCACCTCAGTTGATGGCAAAGGTAAAACCTTATTACCTGGATTAATCGACGCCCACGGTCATGTGCTAGGGTATGGTTTGAGTTTATTAACCGCAGACTTGACCAATACCAGTAGCGAACAACAAGCCGTTGAACGCGCGCAAGCATTTAGTAAAAACAACCCGACTGATGGATGGTTAATGGGCCGAGGTTGGAACCAAGAGTTATGGGACAGCAAACAATTCCCGACTAAAGAAAGCCTAGATAAAGCCTTTAAAGCTAATCCGGTATCATTTGGCCGAGTTGACGGTCATGCCATTTGGGTTAACAGCAAAGCGTTAGCACTCGCGGGAATTTCGTCAACCACAGTGGCACCAGAAGGCGGTGAAATTGTCAAAGACGATCAAGGTAATCCTACTGGTGTATTAATCGATAATGCGATGAACTTAGTGTTTAACATCGTCCCCGATCTCAATCAGCAGCAATTACAATCAACCTTAACCCTAGCGATGGATAGCCTAGCGTCATACGGGCTAACCAGTGTGCACGATGCCGGCATCAACATCGACAACATCAAGGCATACCAACAATTAGCAGCGAACAATGCCATGAGCGTGCGGGTTAATGGCATGCTATCGGTTGAAGACCCTCGCTTTACCACCATCTTAAAGCAAGGCCATATCACCACTGCTAATGACATGTTTAAAGTCGACAGCGTTAAAATATCAGCCGATGGCGCGCTTGGCAGCCGCGGCGCAGCGTTAATCAAAGAATATTCAGATCAACCCGGCCATAAAGGCTTAATGCTGTATTCAGACGATCAACTCGGCAAACTGATTTTACAGTCGATGAAAGCAGGTTTTCAGGTTAATACTCACGCCATTGGCGACAACGCCAATCAAGTGGTGCTCGATAAATACCAAACTACCATTGCAGCAACCGACTCAAAAGCATTACGCCATCGCATTGAACATGCACAAATTCTCGATTTAGCCGACATACCGCGCTTTGCCCAACTTGGGGTTATCGCATCGATTCAAGCAACCCACGCCACCAGCGACAAAAATATGGCCGAAAACCGTTTAGGTAAAGCCCGCTTGGCCGGTGCTTATGCGTGGCGCAAGCTGTTAAACGCTAATGCCGTCATCGCCAATGGTTCAGACTTCCCTATTGAATCGCCCAACCCATTTTTTGGATTGCATGCATCCGTAACCCGCCAAGACCATGTTAACCAACCACTAGACGGCTGGCTCGCCACTGAAAAACTATCACGTATCGAAGCACTCAAAAGCTTCACCATCGACGCCGCCTACGCAGGCCATCAAGAGCAGCTTTTAGGCTCATTAGAACCCGGTAAAAAAGCAGACTTTATCCTAGTCGAAGATGACTATTTTACAATCGACCCACAACAGATCTGGCAAAACAAAGTCATCGCCACCTGGGTCAACGGCCGCAAGGTATTTGCACAAGAGTAAACTGCGTTGAGTAGGGTTTATTGATAAGTAAGATAAGTAGAATTGGTCTAACGCGTTTTAAGGGGAAACGCGTTAAGGCTAATACCTAAAGACTGGCGGGAGCTCATATTTGTTAGGTATTTTGTAACTCAGGCATAATTTCCATTAATTTAGAGAACCAATTTTTTACTAACTGATTGGTTTTATAAATAGGAGTAAAACCTGAACCTGTTGGTGTTAGATAAATAGTATTTTCAACTGAATCAACTATATAACTAATCTTAATACAGTTTAACTTAAAAGGTTTTGCAACCCGAGAATAGTGAGATATTTCAATATTTTTTATTGAGCTACGAGTAATGGAATAATTATTTTTTTTACCGAGGTATTCTAAACCATCATTTGTAAGTGAAAGCTGACCTTTGTCGGTGTATAGATAAATATACTTTCCATAAAATGTACTTTGATGTTCTAGCGTAGATACATAACAAAATTGGTTCTGAAATTCTGATTCCACGAAATATTCCTTTATTAGTGAAATACCAACACCTCATTAAGAGAAAAATAATATGTTGGCTAAAATAAGCGACGTAGGAGCAAAATCCAACTGTTATTTGTCCTGATTCATCAAATTGTTAACAGTAATTTGCTAGATTATGATTCTTCAATACACTTAAAACGAATTTCGGTTTTAGGGAAATTACCAAATATAAATGGCGGTTTTGCATCGATAGTTTCTAGAACTTTAACCATTTTTTTTGACTTTTGACACTGTGCATACGCTTCTGTCATAGCCTCTGCTTTTAGCGTACCCATACCAGTAAAACCTGTAGCAGCTTGACGAGAAACCATATAAGTTTCACCGCCCATTGGAATGATGCCTGAGTTTTGAGCGCAACCAGCTAAAACAAGAACTAGAGGTATAATGGCATACTTCACGAGATGTAGATTCCTTTTACTGTTAACAACTTATTGAACTGCTAGCCAAATAAAGTCGGACATTTAAGTTATTGATTAATCTACATCCTACATTTGCTATCTATTTAGTGTAAAGCAATTAAATCTATTCATGTTGCCTTTACATATAGACTACTAAGACTACAAACAAAAAGAATATGTGAGCAGACTAAAACCACCAGGATTCAATAACATTGAGGACGTTGAAGAAAATAGCGTGAGTCCAGACATGGATGTCTGGCTAGCTTTCGAGGTACAGGATGTACCACCGAAAGCGTTAGCATTTTCGAATAAGGCCGAAGAACACCAAAACGAAGTCAAAAGCTGGATTCAACCACGTCGCGAAATTATCGCTTTTCAGATAATTTTGATGTGGCGGCTGGGAGTTCCAAGAGGGAACAGCCGTTGGTTTCCTCTTGGTCTGGTGTGGGCGAAGCGCCACGACGTTAGTGGCCGTAGGCCATAAATCAAAGATAATAAAAACAAATAAGAATTACTGAGATTGCAGCAAGAAATTGACCATGTCATCACAACCTAAATGCTGACATAGCCAAAACAAACGCGGAATAAACGAATTAAGCTTGGGTAAACAACTGATACAACTTATCTTTTAACACCAAACGGTCAAGCTTTGCTTGCTCAATAAAGTCATCACTTGTTGGAGTATTGCGTAACTCCAGCTTACGAATTTCAGTATCTAATTTATGATACAGCTTCGCATCTTCAGCAAACTCAGTATCATTGGCGGTTAACAATGAAATCTTGTCTTGATACTCAGGGAAATCAACTAATAACGCATGGCTTTCACCTAACATACTTCTCTCCTTTTCATGTCAATGTCTAATAATGTTAGACCATATTTACACCTTATCGTCAAACTTACTCTCATGTTTTCCAATAACAAGCATATAAAAACTGCAACAGCTTAACCGCTATAACTGTTAGGATATGCTTATATTCGTACTTGAATACCGCTATTAACTTAATGAGTAATCAATGAAAAAACTTCTCAATGTCTTAATCATCAGTCTGCTCGTCAGCGCATGTTCAGATCCAGCAACACCTGAAAATAATTCCAACTCTATCACCGCAACAGCGGGAAAGTCTGCTACTAAGCTCAGTCTTAAGCAGCAAGTAGAGTCGATCACTAAAGACTATTTTGTACTCAGACCTGAAATTGCCACTTATTATGGCGTGAGCGACGCAAGCATCAATGCCAAAGTGATGTCTAAACTCACCGACTACAGCCCATCGGGTGAAACCCATCGTCGCAAAGGGCTTAAGGCAATACTGAGTCAACTGAACGATATTGATGCAACAAGCTTAACTCCCTCAGAAACAATCAGCTTAAACGCGATAAAGTCTGAAGTGAAAGGCGCTTTATTACCTGCTCAAACAGTGAATTATGGCACGGTATTAGGCGAGTATGGCGTGTGGTTTTTACCCTATGCCGTAAACCATTTATCGGGTTTGCAAATTGAATTCCCCGGTTACATGGAAGACAAATTTTCCGTTACCAATACCGATGAAGCGAACGCTTATTTAAACCGTTTAAGCATATACCCTGCAGCGATGGGGACGCTTATCGATAAGCTTAACCATGATGCCGACATAGGCGTCATTCCACCGGACTTTGTCATTGATAACACTCTGCGTGGGTTACAGGCCCAAATCAGCGGGCCTGCAAACAGCCATCCTTTAGTAACCAGCTTTAACGCTAAACTTAACGCAGCCAAAGTGGCCGATAGCGATACATTGGTAAAGTCTGCAGTTGAGTTAGTTGATACTAAATACTATGCCGCCACCCGCCAATTGATTGCAGCTTTAGAAGCGGTAAGTCCAAAAGCAACTCATGAAGCAGGCATTGGGCGTTTACCCCAAGGGGCGAAGTTATATCAAACGCTTATCCAGCATTTAGGCAATTCGACCAAAACTGCTGATGAAATTCATCAACTCGGGTTAGCTGAAGTAGCCCGGATTACTGCCGAGATGGACGGGCTACTCAAAGAAGTCGGTTATGTTGATGGCACCGTCGGTGAGCGCATGCAGGTGTTACTCAACGACCCACAATATCTTTACCCTAATACCCCTGAAGGTAAGCAACAGCTAATGGCCGATATTGATGCCGACTTAGCCTTGGTTGATGCAAAATTACCAGACTGGTTTGGTCGCTTGCCTAATCAAGATGTGGCTATTGAAGCGGTACCAGACAGCCGTGCAGCTTCTACTAGCGGCGCATTTTACGATGCCCCTTCGCAAGATGGTTCGCGTAAAGGCACCTTCTGGATCAGCTTGTATGACACGGCATCACTGCCATCTTATTCATTACAAACCTTGACCTACCACGAGACTAATCCTGGTCATCATTTACAAACCATTATTGGCTTATCTGATGAATTACCACTGCTAAGCACAGTGTTTTACTCCAATGCCGCTGGCGAAGGTTGGGCTTTATATGCCGAACGTTTAGCGGCCGAAATGGGCATTTATGCTAATGATCCTATCGACAACATTGGCCGTTTGCAGTCAGAGTTACATCGTGCAGTTCGCCTGGTGGTTGATACCGGTATGCACGCCAAAGGCTGGAGCCGTGAACAAGCCATTGATTACGCGGTGGCAACTGAAGGGATTCATTTGTCGGAAGCCACCGGCGAAATTGAGCGCTATACCGTTTGGCCAGGCCAAGCACTTGGCTATAAGTTGGGTGAGCTGAAAATTATCGAACTACGTACCAAAGCCAAGCAAGTCTTAGGTGACAAGTTTGATATTAAAGTATTCCACGATCGCTTATTAGAAAATGGCGCATTGCCTTTAGATTTAATGGAGCAAAAAATTAATCAGTGGTTAGCCAGCGAAACGGCTGCGTAATCAACTTTAATTCGGAATACTAAAGCTCAGAATAATATTGTTTGAGCAGGTTACACAATAAAGCCACAGGGCGAATACTCGTGCTGTGGCTTTATTGTCATTTATCGTTTTGCAGCTTGGTTTAACTTAGATCAGTTTTATTTAGCTTGGTTTTGAAACGCGGCTAATTGCTTAGTGTATTTGTTTTGATAAAACGGATGGTCGGTACTCGCTAACGCTTGTTGTTCCGCTTCGATAGCCTGAGTCATTTTACCTGTTGCTCCATAAACACTGGCTAACTCATGGTAGGCCGAATGCGCTTTAGGATAGGCTTTCAGCGTATCTTGGTAAACCCCAATCGCTTGCTGTGGTGCTGCTTTAACTAAGCTATTACCCAAGGCTAACAGCGAATCAATTGCTGGCACATCAAAGCCATAAACCTCATCAGACAGTCGCTTATAATAGGCTAGAATCGCTTTAGTCCCTTGTTGCGATACTTCTGAATCCGCTGCTAGAACAGTGTGAACATCGTTAAATATCTTCTCGATACCTAATGCCGTCGCCAAGATAGGCTGAGTCATATAATAGCTGCCGTCAAAACGCTTTATTTGATAGTTCAATTTACCATTGGCATTAGTTTGAATAATATCTTCAAGCCTAGCAAACGAATCCAGCTGCCTTTGCTCAAAGTCGCTATCACTGGTGCTAACAAATAGAAACCTTGGTTTGCCTTGCATGTTTTTGAGTTTTTTAGGCGCATCATTGAGCACATAAGCAAAGTCTGTTGATAACACTGGGCTGGCAGCAATATAGGCATTAAATAAGCTAGGGCGATTAATTAAACTGTATAGCACTAAACCTGCATTGCCAGTAAAGCCGTTAAAAATACGAAAGCCATTGGTGCGATAGCGTTTATCAATTGCGGGCAGTAAATCGTGCTCAAAAAAGTCCAATAGCGCTTGATCGCCTTGCTGCTCTATCGCACGCTTTTTTAGCTCCCCCAAGCCTTGATGTCCATCGGGAGCAGTAACAATAATGGTTTCTAACCACGGCCAGCCACCGTTATGACTCATCCAGTCATGCATACCCGCTAAATACAAATGGCTACGAGGATGTAAGTCAAATAACACCACGTAGCGCTTATCGGTTTGCTTGGTATAACTGTTTGGTAAGGTCACCAAAAAATCGGCTTGCTCGCTAAATAAAGCAGACTTCACACTCAAGGTTTCGGTCGTTGGCGGCAACATTTCAGTAGCAAACACCACACTAAGATGAAAAAAGCTTAGTAATAATGCGCATATAGACAGGCTTTTAGCCCATAAGCTCGGCCATTTGAAATAACGTTTTTTCCCTATTGTAACCATGGTACCTTCCTGGTGAAACGTGACAGTTAAGTTAACCCGAAGCTACCAGACCACATCACACAAGGCAATTTAGTAATATCTAAACTTAGCTCACATCTTGCATTCAAAGTCATCTAACTAGGGTGCAATATCACGAATAGCACTAGCCTTAATCGCCAATAAAGCTTAGGATCATCATTACGTTAATTTATTGTTTTGGAGTAACAAATCTTATGAGTATTAGAGCTATTATCGTTGATACCGCCGGTACCACTACCGATCTTAACTTTATTCAGGATGTGTTATTTCCTTACTCAAGAAAAGCGATGGCTGAATTTCTTGAGCAAAACCAACATAACGTTGTGGTTGATTACTGTATCAGCGATGTTAAAGATATTGCCTTAGAACCAGATGCGACACTCGAGCGAGTCACTGAGATTTTACAGCAATGGATAGACGAAGACCGTAAACTAACACCACTTAAAACCCTACAAGGATTAATCTGGAAACAAGGTTATAACCGCGTAGAGTTTACTGGCCACATTTACCCTGACTTTATCGATAGCATTGAGCGCATTAAAGAAAAAGGCATTCGTATTTACAGCTTCTCTTCTGGCTCTGTCGAAGCGCAAAAGCTGTTATTTAGCCACACCGAAGCAGGTGATTTAACCGGTTCGTTCAATGGTCACTTTGATACCCGCACGGGCAATAAGTTAGACAAACAAGCCTACTGTAATATTTGCAACACCATTAGCTTGAAGCCAAAGCAGATTTTATTTGTATCGGACGTAGCAGAAGAGCTCAAAGCTGCAGAAGCCGCAGGCATGACAACTTGCCAAATGATCCGCTTTGCTGACCAACGCCAAGCTACGTGCAAAAAAATAAGCAGTTTTAGTGAGTTAGCGTTCGATTAACACTGACTGATTAAACATAAAAAAACGACCGTCTAGGTCGTTTTTTTATGCCTGCAAAGTGCCTGTTAACTGGGAAATGCAGGTGAAATACATTTTTTCACTTCAAAATGATAACCATATTCCGCATTGATATCGGGTGTTATTTCAAGGATCTCATAATCATTAAGCTCGACCACATGCGACAACGGTAGTTTTTGACAGCGGGATTTGGCATTCGCCTCCAACTGAAACGCAAACAACGCAATTGCTTTACGCACACTGGTAAAATACTGGCTACGTAAATGACTGTAAGGCTGCTTGGCGATTTCATCAATGGCGTCCAGTTCTTGCTCGCGTTCAACTTGTTTCGCTGTTTTGGGTTCAGACTTGGGTGGTTCTTTCTTAGCAGGGTCTGTTTTAACAATGATCGACAAGCCATCATCAGCAAGTATTTCCTCTTCGGTTTCTGCTTCAACTAGTTGCACCACTTGTGGATCATCCAACGCTTTTTCAACCTGACCATAAAGGTCCATCAGCATGGCGAGGTGATACAACACCACTGCAGCAAGAATCACTCGCACCCAAAAGGTTGTACGATGAAAATGCACATGATTAATCAAGCGAAAGTTGGTCACACCAAAGGGGCGGAGTATAAAAGACACACCAAACATTAGCGGAAAAATAAGCTGTAGTAATAACAGCACAATACAGCTCATCACCACACTCCATGCCGGAATGTAGAGCAAAATGGCGAAGTTATGGGTGTAATTAAAGCTACTGGCTGCGACGCCAACCACATCGTTAACCACTGAACTTGAGCTAGCCAGGGCAAAATTGGCCACTATCGCATAAAACAGTAACAACACCGCTTTGCCAGCCAAGCTGTGCCACATACGTTCAAATAAATGCCAGAACTCAATTGACATCGCCATCACGCTGATAATGGCCACCCACGCCACCGAGTCTGTGGCAAACAGTAAGACTATCGCCACCAAATACAATTTCTGCGGCAAACTCAGTTTGGTTTGTAATTCAGTAAATCGGCTACTAAACACCGTCCAACATGACGATATCCATAAATTTGATGTTGTTATAAAAGTCTCTTTTCGCAAGGTGAAAATCCTTATAAGTTCACTGGATATACTCACTGTAATAGCCACTGTCCCTTGTTGTTCATCGTCCAGACTGTTAAATTAACCGTTGGAATTTAAACAAGCGTTTAATTTATTAATTCATAACAGAGAACCGCCATGAATGACTTTTTAGCTCAACATTCTATCAGTACAGACATTCAAGTAGCATGGGGTGAAATGGATGCACTGCAACATGTGAATAATTCGGTGTATTTTAAGTATTTTGAAACTGCTCGTCTCGATTTCTTTAACCAAATTAACCTACTCGACGATCTAAAAACTACGGGTGTCGGTCCGGTACTAAGCGAAACCAATGCCCGCTTTAAGCGCCCAGTAACCTTTCCAGACTCAATTGTTGTAGGGGTAAAGATCAGCGATATCAATGAAGACCGCTTTGTGATGCATTACACCGTGTTCAGTAAAGCACAGCAAGCAGTGACGACTATCGGCTGGGCAAAAGTGGTGATGTTTAACTTTAAAACCGGCAAAAAAGCCAAACTCACGCCAGAATTACTCAGTGCTTTATTGGAACATGAGTAACAGTATGAGTCATAACATCAATAGCCACATAAATAAGCGGCATTACAAGTAATAGGACAACACACTATGAGCAATCAAGACACCGTAACCGTGCAACACCAAGCTAGCCAACATCGTTTTGTGGTTATCACACAAGGTGTTGAGGCGGTACTTGAATATCACTTAGAGGGTCAAAATATTGATTTTAGTCGCACCTTCGTACCACCCGCTTTACGCGGCCAAGGTATTGCTGAAAAGCTAGTCAGAACTGGACTGGCTTGGGCGAAAACAGAAAAACTTAACATCAGTGCCAGTTGCAGTTACGTAGCCAAGTTTTTACGTTAACACCTTCTTTTGTGTTAGCCCTAAGCTGCACCGGTTAATGCAGCCAATTGCTGACGAACAAGCTCAGCAAGCGGTTCGCTTTTTTCAGTTTGGTAATTGTAATGCACCATCGTGGTGGTCGCTTCAGCGGTTTTTTTACCGTGCTGCCAACAGCTTTGTAATATATCAAAGCTGCTATTGCCTAAACGACTAATGTGCGTTTTAACGATAACTTCTTTGCCATAATACGTTGGTGCGGTGAACGCGATAGTAAAACCAGCAATGATCATGTTCCACTTGGTTAAATCTTGCCCTGGATTTACGATTTCAAAAATCGGCTCACGAGCCGCTTCAAACCACACTGGGATAACCGTGTTATTAATGTGTCCTAACGCATCGGTTTCACAAAAGCGCGGTTTGAGGGTCATGTTAAATTGAGTATCTGTCACAAAGAATCCTTTATTATTTTGAGTCCATTGACGTTTTGCTCGATGAACAAATGTCATTAGCCCATTCTAACGACACATCTCACTTGAGGTCATTAAAAAAGTCTGTATTGCGAAGGAATTATGGGGGGGGTATGTTAGGGGAGAAAACAGTAATCATCTTAAAAAATTAAATAAAATTATTTTTTCGGTTGGGTATCGTACTCATCTATGGTGGCCAAAATCAACTAAACAGACAAAATGCTATCAAATCTCGGCTTAAAGCATTGTCACTCTGAAGCCAAACAACTAGAACTTATTTCCATGTTTAGCTTTGTCTGCAGCAACTTCAGCCGCTATTTCAGCACGAACTTCCTTGATGTCTTCTAAGGCATCAAACTGATACTCAACAAAAATTTGATAGTATTTACTCTGTAACAAGTAAAGTGACATGAACAAAAAAACGACGGCTAACAGATATGCATAAATAAATGTTACCTTTTCTACGATTAAAAACACTGTTGGCAAAAATATAATAAATAAAATACAGAAATACCATTGTAAGACTTTTACGGCGAAGAAAGATCCTCTCACAACTGCAAAGTTCACACCGCTGAAAATAATGGTAGTAGTGAATAAATACATCAACACATGCTCTATTTTCATCTCGAAATAAAAATCAAAAATGAGCAGATTTAACAGTGCGATGGAAAGTATCATGGATAGTGTCGCAGCTAAAAAAGCCGCTATGGACTTCATAGGTGGAAATAATCCGACAATATCGTCATCACTTTTCTTTTTAGTTTGTCTTTTCATCAATCAGCTAGCTCTTCATATATCCCAATAGCCATTGTTCCAATTGTTCCATTGAATAGGCTACCAGAAATGCTCATTGAAGCTCCAACGGCATCCATTAAATGTAAACGAAATGCATGGGTAATTTGTTTACCTGTATATTTTTTTATGTTGCCTTTTCGAGCCATAGATTTTATTAATTTACCTGAAGCACCAGGTAAATTAAGACGGGTAATGACCAAGGACTGATTACACTTTTTGACCAATAAAACAGATCTACAAGTGAGTTTAATCAACGAAGAGCTGTTTTAATATTTAGCGCCTTCTTCAGCAGCTATCTCCGCAAGAACAGATTTATAGTCTTTAACACTATTTAATCGATGTTGAACAAAAATTCGATATTTTTTACTGTCTAAAATAAAAATTGAGCTCATCGCTAAAACTGCTGAAACCAATTTAACAATAAATAATTCCACGGAAAAGTCTTCTATTATCACAATAGGGATCAGTAAAACTAAGAGAGCATATTGGAATAGCTTTAGAACCTTGACGGCAAAAAATGAACCTAGAATAACTTGGTAATTCACCAAGAAAAAAATGATAGATAAAACGGCTAACACGCCTAAAATCGCTTCTGGTGAAGGGTCAAAATAAAAATTCAATGTAACAGATGCCCCGACTCCGAATGATATAGTCATCAGCACAGAAGCAATTAAAAAGGTTATAAATGACAACAAGGGCGGAAATATCCCAACAGCAACATCTTCACTCTGTGGATTGTTGATCATTTACCACTCATCCCTTCAAAAATACCACTAGCTAGCACTTTCTGGCTAAATTGATTGTCATAAAACGACTGAGTGCTAGATCTAAAAACAGGCTTTCCATTTACCGTGATAATTTCCATAGTTCCCTCTATGTTGCCTAATTTTAAAATGGAGTATTGTACCGCTACTGAAAATACAGGCAATTATCACTAAGTATTACGAAAAAGGACGCTAATGCGTCCTTTGGTATAAAGATTGATGGTTAATTACTTGCCATACATGGCATTAATTTCACTGTGATATTTGCTGTAAATCATTTTACGACGCAGCTTTAATGTCGGCGTGATGAGTCCAGATTCCATCGAAAATGCTTCATGTAATAAGGTGAATTTTTTGATTTTTTCAAACCCAGCTAACTCATGTTGCAACTCGATTAATCGCTGCTCGAAATGAGCCACCACTTGTGAGTGACGTAACAACTCAATTGGGTTTTCAACATGAATACCTTGCGCTTTAGCCCAAGTATTTAATGCTTCAAATGCTGGCACAATTAGGGCTGATACATAATTGCGTGCATCGGCAACTATGGCGACTTGTTCGATAAACGGGCAACAAGCTACCTTACCTTCAACCCGCTGTGGTGCAATGTATTTACCGTTTGAAGTTTTCATTAACTCTTTAATGCGATCGGTAATATACAAGTTACCTTGCTCATCGATGCGTCCTGCATCACCCGTTTTTAACCAACCGTCTTCAAAGGCGTCTGCGGTATCTTGTGGGCGGTTGTAATAACCGCGCATCACAGTGTCGCCACGCACTAAGATTTCATCGTCGTTGCCAAGCTTGATTTGCATAGCCTCTAGCGGCTTACCGTTTGAACCTGGTACACGATTATCTAAAGTATTACAGGTTACCGTAGCGCAGGTTTCTGTCATGCCATAACCACACAATACCGGTACACCTATACTGTGAAAAAAGCTGGCCACATTAATATCGAGCGCGGCACCGCCCACGGGCATGAACTTTAACCGGCCACCCAACACTTGCTGTAACTTGCTGTAAACCAGCTTGTTAGCCAGCTTCCACTGTGCACTTAACCACAAACTTCCTGAAGCACGGCCCTGGCTAACTTCAAATTGGCGTTTACCTACTCGCATCGCCCAAGCAAATAATGTTTGTCTCGCTTTAGGCGCTTGGCCGACTTTATCGTGCACTGCGCTGTAAATTTTTTCTAAAAATCGCGGCACGGCACACAAGGTATGTGGTTTAACCGCAATAAGGGCTTCTTTAATGCGATTAGTGTCGTTTAAATACACATTGTGGCCGCCGCGACATAATACATACATGCTCCAACCACGCTCGAATACATGGCTAAGCGGTAAAAAGGCCAGCGACACATCACCCGCAGTAAATGGCAACTCACTGTCATGCTGTTTAATCATCGAGGCAAAATTACGGTAGTCGAGCATCACACCTTTAGGATTGCCGGTGGTGCCAGAGGTATAAATAAGCGTGAATAAGTCGTCTAGGTTGCTATTGGCGAGTCTAGTATTGAGCTCATTGGTAATCAGCGGATTAAATTGCGCCGCTAATACCTGATCAAAATACACATGATTATCGGCATTAAGGGTAACGTTAGCATCAAAGACTACAATGTGTTGCACGCACTCAGCTTGGGCTGCCACTGTGCAAGCCATGTCGTATTGCTGTTGGTTACCCGCAAAAATTAATTTAGCTTGAGAGTCGTTAACAATGAATACAGCTTGCTCTATGGTGCTGGTTGGATATACCGGTACCACAACATTACGAGCCTTAAGGGCGCCAATATCTGCACAGGTCCACTGTGGACAGTTTTGCGCTAAAATCACCACTTTGTCTTGCACTTGTAAGCCAAACTCAATTAACAACTGTGCGACTGAGTCTGTAACCGTATCAAATGCGCCCCACGTTACGGTATGCCAAGGTGCAGGCATATCAAAGCCTTCAAGGGCAATGTTATTGCCTAATGACTGACCTTGCTGTTGCAGGAGTCGAACTACGTGGTATTGATCTAATGACATATAATAGTGGCCTTTTAGCTTACAAGTGTTCCGCTTTTTGCATTCTACCTGAAGTCGCTAAAAACCATAAGAGCTTTTGCTCTATTTTTGAGCTTACGGTCACGTTTGTCAGTTATGCTCGATGATTTACGGGGCCAAAATGCCATGTTGCCACAAACGTTTTTTACCCCAAATTAATGCGCCAACACCAACAATAATTAGTGGCACATCCATAAGCAACCATACCCATAAGCTGTCACCGTCTCGCACTGCGGCGAAACTCAACGACACCAATATCGAATGGAGTAACACTATTAGCATTGCTGCTGTGGCTTGCAGGCTATTACGGCTTGCCGCACCCATTCCCAGCATAATCGCACAGCCCCAAAAAGTGCTTAGACCTAAATGCAGTACAAATAATCCGCCATATTGCGGGTCAATCAAGCTATTGGTAAAACCTAGCACGCTGACCATAGCCACTAGCACAGCGATGAAACGATACTGGCTGCGGTAAAATGCATCGCGCAATCCACTCAAGCCGCTATAACAAGGCAATAAAAACAGCGTTTCTGCCGCGCGCCAACGCTGAATTCGGCTCCAATGAACAATGGCACAACTGATCACGGTAAATTGCACCAATAAAAATAATGCTGGTACATCAATATCAAATAGCCACGACAGCAGTATTAAACCAAGGGTGATCAACGGTAAACAAAGCAGCATCATCGTTAGCACTGGGCCGATAAAAAAGTTCATCGGATGAAACAACCGCTCAACACGAGTAATCCAGGTGAATCCTTTTATGCTCGGCAGCCACATCCAGCCCATTTGCACGGCGTTGAGGTACACCACACGCGCCTCGTTATTCCAGCTAAGTTGGCGACATAAATGGATCACCCAAGACAATAGCCCAGCAACCAGTATTAACATCATCCACGTCGGTATCGTGAGTGCGAACTTATCTGAAAATGGCACTGTTATGAATAATAAAAACGATAAATGAAAACTGTTACTGCGCCATAAACAGGCCCATACAAACAGCAAACTGACCACAATGGCTAGCAGTAGTCTGGGGATGACATCGTAAGCAGCAAAACCAATACAGGCTAATAGCTGTATCAATAACATACCGACTGCGATGGTCGCCGCCTGTATGAATACGTGCTTTTGATAATGAGGTATTAGACCGGTCACCTCAGTTGCTGCTAAGCGATTAAACTGCCAAGCAATTGCCGCCCCCGTAGACAGTGTTGCCATGGAAAAAACGAGGCTAACAACCTCAGTTTTACCCGTGATAAAACACAAAAAACCCAACATTAGGCCTAATCCTGCGGCACCAATAAAACCGACACTGCCTAAGTCATATAACCACAACCGCAGCATGCCACGGTAAGGTTTACGCCATGCTGAAAGTTGACTGTTTTGCAGCGACTGATTCATCGATGCAGCTCCATAAATAACTGTTCTAAGTTGAGTGGTTTTTCACTCTGCACACCCGCAATATTCGATGGGTTACCTTGAGTATCCACCAGCATACTTTGTCCGGTTTGGCTCAATATTTTATAATGTGACGGTAACTGAGCGTTTTCGGCTAAGTTGAGTAATTTAACCTCTTCACGCAAGGCGTCGATTTCTTTAAACAGTATCAGTTGGCCTTTTTTAATCAGGGCAACATGGCTGGCAACACGTTCTAAATCTGAGGTGATATGCGATGAAAATAACACTGCTGAACCTGAATCGAGCGCGAGATCGAACAAGTCGCTCATAAACTGACGCCTGGCAATGGGATCTAAGCTGGCAACGGGTTCGTCGAGTAATAGTAAGGTTGGCCGATACGCCATAGCCATGATCAATGCTAATGATTGACGCTGGCCCACTGATAATTTTTGCACCGCTTGCGTAACATCTAAATCAAAACGTTTAAGCCAATCTTGCTCGAGTGTCATATCCCAATTTGGATAGAAGCTACGGTGCAACTCTAATGCTTTATCAATAGTAAAGCCTTCATAACCAAAAGGCTGCTGGGGTACGTAACCAATACGTTCTTTTGCTTGAACAGATAAAGCGGTAGGCGATTCGCCAAGGGTTGAAATGTCGCCTTGTTCGATGCCCACAATGCCTAATGCGCAACGCATTAACGTCGATTTACCCGCACCATTTTGGCCTAATAACCCGACCACCATACCTGGGTAGAGTGTCATCGATAGATCGACCAACACCGCATGACCTGCTGCAGACTTGTGTTTTGCAGCAAAGGTTTTGCTCACATGATTAAAGCGTAAAACGGGCTGTTGTTCGGATTCCATTTTCGACTTCCTAGATAATGTCCTTAAAAATTAGCTCAACTGTGGCTATTCTTTATTCCAAAATTGTTCCAACAATACTTGTAACTGGTCATAATCGACCCCTAGCTGCCGTGCCTGCTCAACTAATGCAGTTAATTGTGGTGCCAACAAACTGCTGCCTGAATCATTATTGGCCGCAGTTCTAGCAGCTACGCGTGACGGCTGACCACGACGGCGCTCAACCCAACCTTGGTCGACAAGTTGCTGCATAGCACGTGATACCGTCATCGGGTTTACCGCTAAATGCTCGGCAAGTTGGCGCACCGAAGGCAGAACATCTTCAGGGTGCAATTGCCCGCCGACAATTAAGCGCACGATTTGATCGTGCAACTGTCGATAGATGGGTTCACCACTGCTGGGGTTGACATTTATTAATTCTAACATTAGCCTTTAACAACTGTATTAATACATTGATACACTCATACACTAAGTGCTAAGGTATCATAATCGTCATGAAATGCAAAAAGGAAACGTTCCGATGATCAACAGGAAGTTTATCAACACAGTCTTAGCCAAGCGGTCAACCCGCTCTGGGTTATGCCAATCGGCAACACGTACTAGCCGATGGCTCGCGGTCGCTATTGCTATTTTACTCGCCAACAATAGTTATGCTGACACATCGCAAACCAATGTGGCAGCACCCGCTAAAACCAGTGCTTGTTACTTAGACGGTTTAGACGAGCAATTACAGTGCGGTAAAATAACTGTACTGGAAAACCCTCAGCTACCTGACGGTAAGCAAATCGACATTCATTTTGCTATTTTGCCAGCCATTAAAAACACTCACCCAAATGAAGCGTTACTGGCAATCGCAGGCGGACCAGGCCAGTCAGCCATTGAAAATGCCGCTTTCTTTAATCGCATGTTGACCAAAGTTCGTCAGCAACGCGATATTTTACTGATTGATCAGCGTGGTACCGGTAAATCGAACATTTTATCTTGCGACGATGACACCACTGAATTACTCAGTATGAATGATGACGATCTCGATATCATTGCCATGACAGAAAAATGCCTAGGTCAAATTGATGCCGATGTAAGCCAATACGGTAGTAATACCGCGTTAACAGACTTCGAAGCAGTACGCGAATATTTGGATTACCAAAAACTGCATTTATACGGTATTTCCTATGGAACACGTATGGCACAGCTTTATATGCGCCATTACCCAGAAGCCTTATTAACCGTGACACTGGATGGCGTGGTGCCAATGCAACAGAGTGTCGTGGCGATTGGTGATTCAATAGAACGTGGTTTAAATGTGTTATGGCGCGACTGTATAAGTACCCCTGCTTGCCAGCAACAATTTCCTGATTTAGCAGACGAATACAATAAAGTCGATCAACTGCTCGCAACCGCTCCGATAAGCCAACAAGTACGTGACCCACAAACAGATGAACTCAGCGAGTTTTTACTCACCCGCGGCAAGTTTAGCGGCGCTATTAGAATGGCGATGTACATGGCAAATATTCGTGCGCTTATCCCACATGCTATTCATCAGGCAGCGCAGGGAAACTACCAACCAATATTAGGTATTTACACATTAACCGCTGATAGCACAGGTATTGCGATGGGCATGCACGCATCCGTTGTGTGTGGCGAAGACATTCACCGCATTACCGATCAAATGCGGAAAGATGCAAAAGAGTCGTACATCAGCGGTAATATGTTAGATGGATTAGAAAAAACCTGCCAAGCCTGGCCGATACCACAAGTAGACGACAACTTTAGTGAACCTATTCTCAGTGATATACCCACCTTACTGTTATCTGGCGAACTCGACCCGGCAACACCGCCAAACTGGGGCGCACTGGCACAAGAAAAACTGACAAAATCAAAGCACTTCATTGCACCTTACGCAACCCATGGCGTGGCAGGCCAAAGCTGTGGCAATGACCTCGTCGCCCAGTTAGTTGACCAAGGTTCAGTAAAAGACATCAACGGTGAATGCTTACAAAAAGATGTCCGTCGTAGCTTTTACCTTAATGCCAATACCGTAGAAGCACTACCGGTTATCGACACGCCCACTGACATAGAAACAACAGCACCAGCGAATACCGCTGCGGATAAGGAATAGTCATGATTACTGTTGCAAACTTAACAAAAAAAATTGGCGATGTGCAGGCCTTAGATAACTTAAGCTTTAGCGCTGAGAATGGCCAAATTACCGGTTTACTTGGCCCAAATGGTGCCGGTAAAACCACCTGTTTACGCACCTTATTTGGTTTACTTAAGCCAGACTCAGGCACAGCTACCGTTGATAACATAGATGTTGCAGTTGATCCAATTGGCGCCAAAAAACAGTTAGGCTTATTCCCCGACCCTTTTGGTTTATATGAACGCCTTAGTCCGCGTGAATACATTAGCTTCTTTGCCGAACTCAGCGGTATGTCGCGCAAACAAGCTAAAAAAGCCACCGCTGATGTGATTGCACAACTCAAGCTGGAAGACATTTGTGACCGTCGCTGCAAAGGTTTTTCTCAAGGTCAGCGGATGAAAACGGCATTAGCACAAGCCATTGTTCATAAGCCAAGTAACATCATTTTAGACGAACCTACTCGCGGGCTTGATGTGATGAGTACCCGTTTGTTGCGCGATATTTTATTGCAGCTCAAAGACCAAGGTCATTGCGTGCTGTTTTCAAGCCACGTGATGCAAGAAGTCGCCGCCTTGTGTGATCGCGTTATCGTGATGGCTAATGGAAAAGTGGTTGCCATCGGTAGCCCTGACGAACTGTGTCAGCAAACAGGTAAAGACTCACTAGAAGATGCATTTATCGAACTTATCGGTACCGACGAAGGGATTGCAGCATAATGAAAATGATACTCGCAATGGTGCGCAAAGAACTCATCGACGCCGCACGAGATAAACGATCGGTTATGGCTGGTTTATATTATGCCATTGGTACGCCGTTGATCATGTGCGGCATGTTTATGGTGTTAATTGGCCAGCTGTCTAGTCCAGAAGATTTAAACATCAATATCAACAATGCCGATAACGCTCCAGATTTAGTGCGCTACTTAAGTAATAACGGCATCAACCACGGTGAAGATGAACAAGCGAACAAAATAATCTTAACCATTAGTGACGATTACGCCGCCAACATGGCCAAAGCTAAACAAGCTGAAGTGATATTAATAGCCGACAATTCAGATGAGAAGCTGCAAAAATCAATTCGTCGACTAGAGCGTCAACTGCAAGCATATAGTGCAGAAATGGGCAGCATTCGCTTAATTGCCCGCGGTATTAATCCACGGATAACCCAGCCATTAAAGGTCAATATCGAAGACAAAGCCACACCAGACTCTAAAGGTGGGATGATTTTAGGCATCGCTATATTCACCATGATGTACTCGGTATTTATTTCCGGTATGAACCTCGCTATCGACACCAGCGCAGGTGAGCGTGAGCGTAACTCACTAGCACTATTGTTAAGCCACCCAATGAGCACCCGCGAATTAGTCATCGGTAAAATTATTGCCGTAACCTGTTTTGCTTTGCTCGGCTTAATCTTGATTTTACTGGTATCAAAAGTGGCTTACCCCTTTGTACCGTGGCAAGAAATTGGCTTTACCGTCAATATCACTCCAGACTTTATGGGCTTAATGTTCCTTGTGGGTATTCCAGTCGCCTTGATGGCCGCAACCTTACAACTGTATGTATCATTTATGGCTAAAACCTTTAAAGAGGCGCAATCATACTTAACCATGGTGTTATTTGTACCACTAGCACTGTCAATGGCGGCCAGTTACAACATCGCCCCAGACGTATTGCAGTGGTTACCCGTATCTGGCCAGCAACAAGCATTAATGGACTTTATTAAAGGTCGTGAGATTCCAATGATGCAATTAATTATTTCATCTGTGACCACACTGATCATTGCCATTGCATTAGCCGCGGGCTTAGAAAAGTCGCTTAAAAGTGAAAAAGTCGTCTTTGGTTTATAACCGTTAGCTTATAACGACGAGCCTCAGCCTTAACGAGTAGAGATAAGGCTGAGGTAATTAGCAAGAGAGATTAGCTAGCGCTTTTAATAAGAGTAAGTCAGATAAGAAAGTCAAAAATCTATTAACAAAAGAGCATTAATAAGGAGTCATTATGGAAAATGATATCGCCATTATCGCGTTGGTCTTCATTATTGTGGTTGGCACCACTGCATCTGAAATGTTTAAGTATTATATGAAGCATAAGCAGCAAACTGACACGGGCAGTGTCAGCGATCTACAAGCACAAAACCAAGCATTAATTGAACGAGTACAAGTATTAGAGAAGTTAGTAACTGACAGTGATTTTGATTTAAAGCAGCAGTTTAAACAGCTGTAATATTTGCGCTAAAATGCCAACATTTTATACAAGGAATGTGATCTGCTATTCCTGTTAACGAAGCGCATTCGTTTGAAATAAATAAACTAGTAATATATAAAATATTAACCAATTTTAAATCAGTTAATATATTCAAAGCAAATACTAAAATCTTTATCGTCTACAACATCAATGATATTAAAGATTAGTCAATACGTAATTCCGATAGCAGATTAGCAATAAGAAAATAGACATGAAAATGATAAAAATATTCATAATAAAATAATTTACTATTTTTATAGCTTATAAATTATATACAACCTGACTGCTTATCACACTCAGACAATCTTTATTCTAAATATTAAGTCTTTATCATAAAAATTATTTTATATTTGGATATATGTAATCTAAAATAATCATAGCAGCAAAACAGAGCATATCAATCATGAAAATGACATAATAAATTTTAAAAATACCTGTGATTTTAGGTGGGACATTATCTTTCAAGTGCAATAAATTATATCGCTTTGCATACCAATCAAACATAAAAACACTCGCATAATGAAGTGTTCCATGACCAGTTAAAAAAATATTTAATGAGAAATACTCACGCCCATCTTCTAGTATATCTTCAACTAGCTTAATACGTTTATTGTATATATATAACAACATGGGAAACAAAACAAATAAACCTAAAAATACAAAGCTGCCACCTAATAAAAGTCCTATAAGATCTGTTATTGACATTATTTTTCTATCACCTCATACAAAAGTTCTGCTTTATCACGCATATAATGGCTCCCATGCTTTGCCCCAAAATATCCTCCAACACCACCTGCGACTATTCCACACCATAGTAAACTAGTTCCGCCACTAGGAAGACCAAAAACAATTGAACATAAACCATAACTTGCAATAAAACCACCGCCAGCTCCACCGGCAATAGCTCCAGCGCCTTTGCCCGTTTCAACATATTTAGCTTTAGTACACTCAAGGTCTGTACCTTCAAGACAAGCTCGTTGGATATTTGCAGTTGCCTCAACACCCGTTAATACAACGCCTACATATCCAACTCGTTTTAAGTTTTTTGCCATATTCGCTACAGTTTTATAATGGTCAGCAAAACCAGGAATATTTTGAGCATATCCGCCCATTTTATCCCAACGCCTAATCAAACTTTTGCTACTTAAACCTAATTGAGTTCGAATATTTCCTGGCATTAATTTTTCACCAAACGCCGGCTGACCAAAACGTCTTAAAGCATTATTTAAATTAGAAAAGATAATCTTTCTTCGATGCTGAAACTCAGGTGATCTCAAGTTTCCTTTGACATTATAAGTTTTGATATACATCTGCTCTAAATTTTTTAAGTTCTCCTTTACAAAGATAACATGCGAGTTCCAAGTGTTATTAGCTACGCCTAATAATAAGCCGTTATATTTAGCAACATTACTGAGTAAGTCGTACCGCTTAGCCAAAACTTCTTTTTCAATCTCATCAAGTTCCCTCAACTTTTTATCAATCTCCAACGCATACTTTTGAAACTCTTGTTCTTCAATTGTGCACTGAAATGTATTTAAAGGAGAAATTAAAACGATTTGACCAGGCTTAGCAAAACCATCGATTAGATGAGAGTTAACAAATTTAAAATGTTCAAAGGTTTCTTTTGTTGGCATGTTGTATAACACAAGGATCAATGCATTGACCGCCATACGCTTCTCAACAATATGTATAGCAAGATCACTTGGTATTGCAGAAGTATTACTCATAAAACATCCTTGCTTTCACGATTTAGTCCTTCAATATTTAGATCTATATTTTACACCTATGCCTCTAATTTTCTATTATCAAATAGGATATAAAGACCTTTACCTCCACCTCATAATGGTTATAAAACGTATCGTATGGATTTTTTTATCCTCACGACACGCTTTAACATGGCAGAAATTGAATGTTTTTAACTACTTCGCTTTAGGTCTAAACGGCTTTATCACCGCTTCATCACAGACTAAAAACGGTCCGTCCATTAAATCGATGCAATAAGGAATTGCAGGGAATACAGCGTCTAAACATTCACGGATAGACTTAGGTTTACCGGGTAGGTTAACAATCAACGAGTCGGCACGAAGACCCGCTGTTTGACGAGACAAAATAGCGGTTGGTACAAACTTTAATGATTCGGCGCGCATTAGTTCACCAAAACCAGGCATCATTCTATCGCACACTGCTTCGGTAGCTTCTGGCGTTACGTCGCGTTTTGCTGGGCCCGTGCCACCAGTGGTCACGATTAAACAGCAGTCTTGGTTGTCAGCTAAATCAATCAATGTGGCTTCAATAACGTCACGCTCATCGGGGATCACCTTGTAAACAGGTTCCCATTCCGAGGTTAAATACTCATTCAATACATCAATAATCGCCTTACCAGACAGATCTTCATATATGCCAGCACTGGCACGATCGCTAACGGTAACGATGCCTATTTTAGCTTTGCTCATGGTTATCTTTCCCTTATGTGGGGTAAAAGCAGTAATGCAAATATATGCCGACAATCTACCAAAAAAATCGACATTCACAAAATGTTAAACTGATAGATAGATCACCGATTTAGGATTCCATTGACCAAGGCAAACAATGACTTCTGTCTGTGGGGTATTCATACTGAAATAATTGAACTGAGTAATACGGGTTAATGTTTTGGTTTGGCAGCTATTTAATATGCCCAGCGATAAGCGATGAATACCATTAGATTCGTCATAATGTATTACCTAATAACAATCGGTATAGCGTAACAACATAAAGCGAGTGAGTTCTATGCATACAAGTAAACAGCGCGGGTTTACCCTTATCGAATTAGTGGTAGTGATCATTATTCTTGGCATTTTAGCCGTGGTTGCCGCACCTAAATTTATCAATCTCAAAAGTGATGCGCTTATTGCCAGTTTGAAGGGATTCCAGGGGGCATTAAAGTCAGCCAATACCTTAGTTTATTCAAAAGCGGTATTGTCGGGTCAAGAAAAGCTCGATCCAGGTTCGGTGATACTCAATGGTGTAAATATTAGCACTACTGTGGGATACATAACGCCTCTGGCTGATAATATAGCCAAAGCACTTGATGGTTCATTTGAGGTAGTTGTTGACGCAAGTAAAACGGATATTACCGCTGACTGGGCTATTTTTTATAATGCCGGCACGAATCCATCAGTATCTATTTACCCTAAGGGATTCACTTCTTTTGCAAACTGTAACTTACGTTATTTGGCAGGTTCATCTGTTTCGGCTGATCCAACATTTTATGCCCTAACCACAGGCTGTTAATTGTAGAAGCAAGACATAAATTGGTTTGGTTTGAACTTGGCCGCTAACATCAATAAGAAAAGATGACGCTTCCTGTTATAAAAACACTGTCAGACAGCGTCTTTTAAAGACGCTTATTTCACGGCTGAATACCCTATGACATGTTGGGCTAAAATGCCCGTAACTGCCATTTCAGCAACATGGCGTAAATCATCATGTGTCGCGCCATCAGCAGCTTGGATAGACATACCTTTAAACAATGTCACGATCAAGGTTGCTAACACTTTCGGCTGACAATCATCAGCTAATTCGCCTCTTTGTTTAGCCTCAGCAAACTGATCAATTAATTCAGATTGATGTTTAGTTTGCAGCAGATGAACCGCTTCTTTAATCCCTTCGCTTGCTTCATTGCATGACAACGCACTATTGATTAGCGCACAACCTTGCGGGTGGCTACAATCGGTGAACTGCGCCGCCGCGCCTACTAATAAAGCTCGAATAACATCGGCAATATGCTCATGTTTAAAGGCGGTATTAAATAGCGAATCTGGGCGATTTTCATAAAGCTCAATGGCTTTTAAGAACAACTGCTCTTTATTACCAAATGCAGCATATAGGCTGGGTTTTTTAATTCCCATCACCTCAGTTAATTCGCTTATAGAGGTACCTTCATAGCCATTACGCCAAAAAACATGTAGCGCTTGCTCTAATGCAAAGTCGATATCAAACCCACGAGGGCGGCCGACGCAAGCTGCTTTAGTTATTGTCATCAATAGTACCTCTTATATTAACGAATCATTATTTATCATCACGTTAACTGACTAATTTACGATAGATAATTCGTACATCTTAGCACAACGCTAAATCATAGAAAGGGTTAATAATAAGCAGATTAAGCGCTTTTTTTCATCTTTTTCAAGTATTGATTAACGCTATTTCATCGTCACTCTCCACGTTATATGCCGTGAAGCTATTTCATCATGTTGATTATTAATCACCTTGTCATAATAATTTAATACCTATCGGTACAAAACTAATTGACAGTTGTATTTTAATCTATATATTACCGTGCGGTACAGAACAATTTGTACCAGTTGGTATAAAAACATAGCCAAAGACAAAAGTAACGCACCCAATAGCTTGTTAAATAACGTAAATGCTATGGATTAGAGGACAGCACCATGAAGACGTTAAAATCAATTAAAATCACTTTGTTAGTAAGCCTAACGGCATTACTATTAGTGGCGTGCGGAAAGCAACCAGCACAACAAGCGAATACACCCGCAGCGCCTAAGGTGGATGTTGCTAACGTACTTTATGAACGCATTACCGAGTGGGATCAATTTACTGGACGCTTACAAGCACCAGAAAAGGTTACTTTGGTACCTCGCGTGTCAGGTTATATTGAATCGATTAACTTTAAAGAAGGCGCGCTAGTGCAAAAAGGCGATGTGTTATTTACCATCGACTCGAGTGTATTTACTGCTGAATATGAACGCCTTAAAGCAGAATTAACCAGTGCAATATCAGCTAACCAACTTGCTGAAAATGATTATGAACGAGCCAATAAGCTGTTCCATCAAAAAGCGGTTTCAGAAGAGCTTATTGATACTCGTCGCTCTAATATGCATCAAACTGCCGCTGCTGTAGCATCAGTTAAAGCAGCATTAACTAGCGCCCAACTTAACGTTGAATATACCCATGTTACCGCCCCAATTACGGGTCGTGTATCGTATGCCAATGAAACGGCAGGTAACTATGTCACCGCCGGACAAACACATCTCACCAGCTTAGTCTCTACATCGCATATGTACGCTTATTTTGATATCGATGAGCAAACGTATTTAAAATATTCCGCGTTATCGTTCGAGAACAAACGTCAAAATCCACGTTTGGGCAACAATGCTGTGGTGATGGCTCTGGCAAATGAAACCAGTTTTAACCACCAGGGTGTGATCGACTTTGTCGATAATTCGGTTGATCAACAAACAGGTACTATCCGCGTTCGAGCAAACTTTGCCAACCAAGATAATCAATTATTACCCGGCTTATTTGCCCGCATCAGCATTGCGGGTAGCGAGTCATACGACAGCATTTTAATTGACGACAAAGCCATTTTTACTGACTTAAATAACAAGTTTGTTCTGGTAGTAAATGACAAAAACACCCTTGAGTATCGTAGCGTTAGCCTAGGTGAGAAGCTTCACGGTTTACGTATTATTACTGCCGGTTTATCCCCTAACGATACCATCGTGGTAAACAGTCTGCAGAAAGTACGCCCTAACGTCACTATTGAGCCAAATCTCACCGACATGGCCGATAGCGACAAATTAGAAGCATTACATCAAGCACAACGCCTCCTCGATAACCAGCCATTAACAGCAAGTGTTGCTGATGACGCAAGTCAGGGTTAAGGAAACCACATAATGTTGTCTCAATTCTTTATTAAAAGACCAATTTTTGCCGCTGTTCTGTCGCTGCTGTTCTTTATTTCAGGCGCGCTAGCAGTATGGCAATTACCCATTACCGAATACCCTGAAGTGGTGCCGCCAACGGTAGTTGTTACGGCAAACTACCCAGGTGCTAACCCTAAAATCATTGCTGAAACCGTTGCATCTCCGCTAGAGCAAGAGATTAACGGCGTAGAAAACATGTTGTACATGTCTTCGCAAGCCACGTCCGATGGGCGCATGACGCTAACCATCACCTTTGCTATTGGTACTGATGTTGATTTAGCTCAAACCCAAGTCCAAAGCCGGGTAGAACGAGCAAAACCTCGTTTACCAGAAGAAGTACAACGCTTAGGCATAGTCACCGAAAAGTCATCACCTAGCTTAACCATGGTGGTGCATTTAACCTCGCCCGACGATCGTTATGACATGTTGTATCTGTCTAACTATGCGGTATTAAAAGTAAAAGATGAATTAGCCCGTATTACCGGTGTGGGTGCTGTGCGTGTGTTTGGCGCTGGCGACTACAGCATGCGTGTGTGGTTAGACCCTAATAAAGTAGCGGCAATCGGATTATCACCGAGCAATATTGTTGCCGCTATTCGTGAGCAAAACCAACAAGCCGCAGCCGGCAGTTTAGGCGCGCAACCTAGTGGCGACAGTGATTTCCAATTACTGATTAACGTTAAAGGCCGTTTATCCAACGTTGAAGAGTTCGAAGACATTATTGTTAAAGTGGGTGATCAAGGTCAGATCACTCGTTTAAAAGATGTTGCCCGGGTTGAATTAGGTGCATCGACTTACGCCCTACGCTCAATGTTAGACAATAAAGACGCGGCTGCATTACCTGTGTTCCAGGCCTCGGGTTCTAACGCGATTCAAATATCTGATGATGTCCGTTCTAAAATGGCTGAGTTGTCTAAGTCATTTCCAGAAGGCTTAACCTACGACATCGTTTATGATCCTACCGTGTTCGTGCGTGGCTCAATTAAAGCTGTGGTACAAACACTGGTTGAAGCATTATTGCTGGTTGTATTAGTAGTGGTGTTGTTTTTACAAACGTGGCGCGCATCCATTATTCCATTAGTGGCGGTTCCAGTATCACTTGTGGGTACATTCGCCTTTATGCACCTAATGGGCTTCTCACTGAATGCCTTATCACTGTTTGGCTTAGTGCTGGCGATTGGTATCGTGGTCGATGATGCGATTGTAGTAGTTGAAAACGTTGAGCGAAATATCTCTGACGGATTATCGCCCGTTGCTGCCACTCAAAAGGCAATGAAAGAAGTGACCGGTCCGATTATTGCCACCACATTGGTACTGGCGGCGGTATTTATTCCAACGGCATTTATGTCAGGCTTAACCGGACAGTTTTATAAACAGTTTGCGCTAACCATTACCATCTCCACTTTTATTTCGGCAATTAACTCGTTAACCCTTAGCCCTGCTTTATCGGCATTATTGCTTAAAGGTCATCACGAGAAAAAAGATATGCTGACCCGTGGTATGGATAAACTGCTCGGAGGCTGGTTATTTAATCCGTTTAACCGCATGTTTGCGCGTATGTCTAACGGTTACGGCTGGTTAGTGAAGAAAATCATTCGTTTTGGTGCTGTCATTGGTATTTTATATATCGGTTTAGTCGGCTTAACAGGCTTACAGTTTGCCAATACCCCAACAGGTTATGTGCCTGGGCAAGATAAACAATATCTTATTGCCTTTGCCCAACTACCTGATGCTGCATCATTAGATCGCACTGAAGCTATCGTGAAAGAAATGTCACGTATTGCACTTGAGCAACCTGGTGTCGCCCATGCTGTAGCCTTCCCTGGTTTAAGCATTAATGGCTTTACCAATAGTACTAACAGCGCCATTTTGTTTACCCCGCTGGATGACTTTGCCGATCGCAAAGATCCATCATTATCAGCAGGTGCTATTGCTGCCGCGTTAAATCAAAAATTTGCCTCGATTAACGGCGCATTTATTGCGATTTTCCCGCCACCGCCAGTGCAAGGCTTAGGCACAATTGGTGGCTTTAGATTACAAATTCAAGATCGTGCTAATTACGGTTACGAAGAGTTGTATAAAGTGACCATGCAAGTGATGCAAAAAGCATGGGCAACGCCAGAGCTAGCGGGAGTATTCTCGAGTTATCAAGTCAATGTGCCACAACTTGAAGTGAACATCGATCGTACTAAAGCCAAGCAGCAATCGGTGTCGTTAGACGAATTGTTCTCCACCCTGCAGGGTTATATGGGTTCGGTTTACGCCAACGACTTCAACCAGTTTGGCCGAACTTATCAAGTGAACGTACAAGCAGATGAGCAGTTTAGACAAACGCCTGAACAAATTGCCCAACTAAAAGTACGTAACAACCAAGGTGAAATGGTGCCTATTGGTTCATTTATTAATGTCACCAATTCATCTGGTCCAGACCGAGTCATGCATTACAACGGCTTTACCACTGCGGAATTAAATGGTGGCGCTGCTCCAGGATTTAGTAGCGGTGAGGCGCAAGCTGCCATTGAAAAGATTTTAGCTGAAACCCTACCTAACGGTATGACCTACGAGTGGACTGAGATCACCTACCAACAAATTTTGGCAGGCAATGCGGGCGCCTATATTTACCCATTAATTATCTTGTTAGTGTTTATGGTATTAGCCGCGCAATATGAAAGTTTAAGCTTACCAATAGCCATTATTCTGATTATCCCAATGACACTGTTATCGGCATTAACAGGGGTACTTATCTACGGTGGAGATAACAATATCTTTACCCAGATTGGGTTAATTGTACTGGTGGGGCTGGCAACCAAAAATGCCATTCTAATTGTTGAGTTTGCCAAAGAGTTACAAGATGATGGTATGGAACCATTGGAGGCCATACTTGAAGCCGGTCGCTTACGTTTACGGCCTATTTTAATGACCTCGATAGCCTTCATTATGGGGGTGGTACCGATGGTTTTTTCTAGCGGACCTGGTTCAGAAATGCGTCAAGCAATGGGTGTTGCAGTATTCTCAGGCATGATTGGGGTGACTATTTTTGGCCTTATCTTAACGCCACTGTTTTATTATGCCCTCGCAAAACGTGGCAAAAATAAAACCGAGTTAGCCGAATCGGCCATAACGCACGATTAACCGCGTTATTGATTCAATGATAAAAAAAAGAGGTCACCTTAGGTGACCTCTTTTTTATTGCTCAATAACTCATTTACACAAATTTGATTCACAATTGCACTTGTGCCAAAACGGGCAGCGCAGGAAAAGCACCTTTTGTCGTACACGTTATCGCACCACACTTAATCGCAAACTCGGCAGCAGTTTGAACGTTCACTCGATTAAGCAATTTTTGCACTAAAGGCCCAGGAGTAAAATATCCTTCATCACGGCCGAGTTCAAATAAGAACCCCGCAACAAAGCTATCTCCGGCGGCAGTAGTATCTATGGCCACAATTTTAGGCACCGGCAACTCAAAGGAAAACTCAGCACTGTGGCATAAAACGGACTCAGCACCATTGGTGACCAAAATTAACCTCACCTCTTGCGCAATACAGAATGCTAAATAATCGTCAAATGATACCCCACGCTCCAGAGCCAAATAGAGTGCTTCTTCTTTACTCATTTTCAACAGGTGTGTGTAACCAAAACATTGCTCTACTCGAGCCGATAACAGCCGAGTGTCTTGCCATAGTGACAAGCGTAAATTGACATCAAAACTGACTAACGTTTGTTCTTTATGCGCTTTTTTAGCACCATAGAGACTCGCGGTGAAAATGGCCTTTTCAGTAAATGTATTTGAACAAAGATGAAAAATATCAATTTGAGACCAATCGATAGTATCAAAATCAGCTTCACGGTATAGCATGTCGGCAGTGTTTTGCCGATTAAAGCTAAACGACCGTTCCCCTTGAGCATCTAAACTGACTAACACGGTGGCAGTAGCAGCATCTGGCACTACTGTTAAACAACTGACATCCACACCTTGTGCTGCCAAGGCATCTTGCAACATCACGCCATAATGGTCAGCACTAATGCCACCAGCAAAAAAACTCTTGCCGCCTAATTTTGCGTACCCCACGGCCACATTGGCTGGCGCGCCGCCAGGGATCGGCTCGTGCACTAAACCAGAATGGCCCACTGGCAATAGATCAATTAATACTTCACCAAAACTCAATAATGTACTCATATAAAATGTCCAAAAAAAAGCCCATTTGCATGGGCTTGTTAACAGGGATTTCTAAAAACTAATGCAACCAATACCATTGCAAATAAGATGACTACAACTAGCTGACTAAAACTAGCTGATTACAACTAAGGCAATGACAATAAACGATTAAAACTCGTACTTAACGGTGGCGCTGGTTGTACGGCCGTTAATGGTTCTGGCACGAATAATATTGTTATCGGGTACCGAACCTTCTTCAGCTTCGGTAATACCGACAGTATCAAACAAGTTATTGACGTTAAGCGCGACCGATAACATATCGGTTAGCTGGTACGACGCAAACGCATTGACTTGAGTGTAACCATCAAAACTTAGGTCATTGTTATCTTGAGCATAAGACTCAGTGGTACCAATCAAATTGACCCCAACAGAGCCTTTATCAAAGTTATAACGGCCCATTAGAGAGTAAATAAAATCTGCTTGGCGACGTGGTGTGTTGCCAATTACGCCTGGGTTAAGGGCATCTTTAACAATTTCAGCATCGGTCCAGGTTACGTTACCGCGGAAGTCGAAATCGCCAACGTAGTAAGCACCTTCTAGCTCAATCCCTTTGGCTTCATATTTACGGTCAAAGAATATTTGGCTTGTGGCTTCAAAGTTTTGCTCTTCGGTTTCAGAGTAAAATGCTGTCGCAAATACCGACATATTATCGTAACGATACTTCACACCCACTTCGTACTGGTCTACTTCATCCACTGAGTCTTCGTCAGAAACTGAACCATCAGGACTCACCTTACCAAATAATAAACGGTCAGCATTAGCACGGCCACCATGGCTGATACGACCAAATGCAGCTAAATCTTCAGACACTTGGTAGTTAGCACCTAATGAGTAAGATAAGTATCCCCAGTCATAATTCACTAACTGTGGGTTAGCATTATCAATTGACGACACACTTAACTCAGGCTGAGAAATCACCCCATCACGGTTCATGTCCACTTGTGATTGCACATTACCCGCATAGTAACCACTGGCATCGCCAGAGTCATAGCGCACGCTACCGTCTAACGATAAATCGCCAAACTTAGATGACGCAGCAATATACGGGGCTTTAATGGTGTAGTCTGAATCATAATTACGTTGGCAACAATTGCCCCAATAAGGCACGCCATAAGCATATAAACCATTATCAGAGTAAGACGTACCATCTGCGGCAACCACATCTAAAAGTGCGGCATTATCACCTTGCACTTCCATTAAGTAAGAGTTCCACATCCACGTCATATTGATATTTTGTGTAGCAGTATAAAAACCAAAAGTGACGTTAGAATCGTCAAAGGTCTTGGTTAATTTCATGTCATTGACGATAGAGCCAAAGTCATTCATGGTCACATCAAAACTGTGCACCCGCATTGCTAAGTCACTGTCAAAGGCTTGGCCTGCTTTAGCGCCGTTAGCATAAATAAGTGTCGAGCCTGCGCCGCCAATACTGCTAGCAATACTTGAGCTGTTGCCCACTTCTGCTGGCATTAACGACATAAAATTACCGCTAACATCAGAGATACGGAAACGGTTTTCTACTAACCAATCGTCACCTAAATCAAATGAGGCTTCTAGTCCCACCGAGTTAACAATCGGATTCATACCATCACGCATATCACCACGGCTAATATTGCCGTTAGCATCCAAGCGAAGGGTTGATAACATGTTAGCCGAATGAACCGTATCAGCTTGAGCATCAAATCCAGGTATTGAGCTGCCATCGGAATACATTGGCATCGGCAAATAACCAATGCTTTTATCATTTAAGTGCTTTACATATAAACGCACATAACCAGAATCAAACTCTTTGGTTAAGTTAGCTTTAATTTGGCCACCCTTGTTTGCGGTGTAACCAGGGTCACGCGGACCATCACCGGTGCGCACAAAGCCACCGATGTGAAAACGCATCGAGTCATTAATGCTGGTGCCGTATTCAAAATCAGTACGCAAAGTATCGTAATCTAGACCCACAGTAGATGAAATACTGCCAGCATCACTGGTACCGGTTTTACTGATGACGTTAATAATACCGCCTGGTGCATTACTGGCAGCTGTTGATGCTGAACCGCCACGGATTGATTCAATAGTTTGTGTTGTAGAATCAATACGTAAGAAAATATCCGCATTACCAAATGCAATATCACCAAACTGTAAAATAGGTAAGCCATCTTCTTGAATTTGCAAGAATTTAGCTCCACCAGAGGCAACAGGTAAACCACGTACCGCAATGTTGGCATTACCTTCACCACCAGTCGATTCAACCTTCATGCCCGGAATAATACGGAACGCTTCGGCTGATGAACGAGGTGAGCTAATCGCTAAATCTTCTGGCGACACACTGCTCACCGACACGCTCGAGTCCATTACACGTGTACCACGGGCTACACCCGTTACCACAATGCGCTCAAGGCCAATGGCGTCTTTCTTGGTTTCCGCAGTATCTGCTTCAGCAGCCCACAAGCTCGAACTGACCATCACCGCTAGCGTACTCAATACAAATTTTTTAGATGTGCTTATTATCATTTTTATGTCCCCACATAGAGTGTATTGATGTTGTCTTATCTCCCCATAACAACATCAGTAATATATTCATCAATCGAACTAAGCCCCCCAAACTAGCTCAGTAGCGAGTCAAAAGGTTAAGGTTAAAGTTAAATTCAAGCCTTTACTTAATCGATTAAGTTACAAGTTAGCAACTAAACAGTAAATTGCAAGTACAATTTATGTTCAATTATCGTTAACAGGATTAAAAAATCGTCTAAGTAGATGTTTATTAGCTTAAATATTTATAATCGCAGAGGTTCATTATTTAGCGTCAGCGGTCAATAAATGTCCTGACGGATCACGAAGCAGATTGTAGGCTGCTAATAAGCACAACATAAATGCAAAGCCAGTTGCTAAATAAAACCCGTATTTAACATGACCAAATATGTCGCCTACCACTCCCATCAACAATGGACCTAATGCAGCAGAAAGCGCAGTAAAGAATAAAATAACCCCAGCAACCGAACCATGTTGGTCAACAGGGAAACAACTGATCCCTTTAGAGTTTAATGTTGGATACATCATTGACATAAACAAGCCTGATAAAGGCAATAAAATAACCGCCGCAGAAATGCCATACATCATTGCACCTAAATAACATAGGCTAATTGCTAGGCTGAACCAAAACATCACTTGCTGCCAACTGTATCGATTGAGGATCCAGCCACCTAAGAAACGTCCCAGTGCCCGTAATGTGAAAAAGATTGTTAATGCATACGTCGCGATTAATGCCAACTCACCTTCATAGTTGAGTAATAGCGTCGGCATCCATACATAAATGGCCACTTCAGTAGCAACATAAAGCCCAATCGCTAAAGAGTAGCCCAATGCATAAGGGTTCCTCATCATGCTAAACGTACTGGCTAGATTAATATCTTGAGTAGATGAGCGCTTAAGTTGCGGGTATTCAGCCTTATAAGCTAACCAACATAATATTAAACAAAATACCCCTGCACCAAAATACAGATACTTCCACGACACCCCTGTTATCAATAAATAGCTGACAATCGCCGGGCCGACCATGGCACCCACACCAAAAAAGCCTTCGACGGTATTCATGGTACTTGAGTGTTGTTTTGAGTTTGTTGAAATATCACCAATTAATCCTAGCGCACCCGTTTTGAACACCCCAATAGCAATACCCACTAACGCTAACAAACATAGAAAATAATAAAATGACTCACCTAATGCGAACATAAAACTGGCTAGCGCAAACAGCAGTAAGCCAATTAAAATTGTTATTTTTCGGCCTAACTTATCCGCCAGAAAACCCAAAAATAGCCCACTTAATGCGATAAATAGCATTGGCATGTAATGAAATGCACTCGCTTGAGACATCGATAAATCAAATGTGTTAATCAGCTCAGGAATAATCACTCCCACCGCATCAGAAGTCATCGCGAACATAAAAAACATTAAATATGTTAGTATTCTTATCCTAGTGTTACCACTATTCTCATTACCCTTCATATGGTTAACCATACTTTTCACCTTATTGTTATATGTTTTCTTTGTGGTCACACAGTCTATTTATGGCGACACATTCGTCTTCTCCCACAGAAAACGAATTCAATATTTAAACAAAGCCCTTGAATAATGTTTCATATTGGTTAAATATACAACTTAATCGATTAAGTTTTTTTAAATACTTACTTTAAGAGTCACCAACATGAAAAATAATGTTCAGCTGATCACTTACGTAGATCGTATAGCGCACTCAGACTTAAAAGGACTCAAACAGGTTCTCGACACAGAACTGCATGATCTCTTTGGTGGCGTACATCTGTTACCTTTTTATTATCCGATTGACGGCAGCGATGCTGGCTTTGACCCTATAGACCATGCAAAAGTAGATGAACGTCTTGGTGATTGGAATGACGTAAAGCAGATTGGCCAACAATACGACATCATGGCCGACTTAATCGTTAACCACATGTCAGCAGAATCTACCGAGTTTCAAGACGTGCTTGCCAACGGCAAAAACTCTGTTTATTGGGATTTATTTTTAACCAAAGATAGCGTATTTCCAGACGGTTTAAGCGCAGAAAACCAAGCTAAAATTTATCGCCCACGTCCGGGGAGTTGTTTCACCACCTATAAACTCGCCGACGGTACACAAGCCGAGTTTTGGACGACTTTTACCTCAAATCAAATTGATATTAATGTGCATACCGCTGCAGGTCAGGCACATTTAAACAAGGTGCTAACGCGTTTTCATGAAAGCAAAGTCGATCTTATTCGTCTTGACGCTGCGGGTTATGCCATTAAAAAACCAGGCACTAGCTGTTTTATGATTGAAGAATCATTTGAATTTGTCGATGAGTTAGCCAAAAAAGCCAACAGCCTAGGCATGACCACCCTTGCCGAAATTCACTCGCATTACATGACCCAGCTCGATATCGCTAAGCGCGTAGACATGGTGTACGACTTTGCGCTGCCGCCATTGATTCTCCACAGTTTATTTAGCCAAGATGCCAGTGCATTAAGCCATTGGCTATCCATTGCCCCACGCAACTGTGTCACGGTATTAGATACTCATGACGGCATTGGCATTATTGACGCTGGCCCGGTCGGCAATAAAGCAGGTTTATTAACAGCGGCAGAAATTGATAACTTAGTTAACCGCATCCATAGCAATAGCAAAGGTGAAAGCTTACAAGCAACGGGCGCGGCAGCCAGCAATGTCGATCTATATCAAGTTAATTGCACCTACTACGATGCGCTTGGCCAAAATGACATTGATTATTTAATCGCTCGAAGCGTGCAATTTTTTGCTCCAGGTATTCCGCAGGTGTATTACACCGGTTTACTGGCAGTGCCTAATGCCATGGAATTGCTGAATCAAACTCAAGTAGGTCGCGACATTAACCGCCCTTATCTACAGGTAAGCGACATTCAAACTGCCATGCAAAAACCGGTTGTTAAAGCGCTATGTGAGCTGATCACTCTACGCAATAAAGTCGATGCCTTTAATGGTGAGTTCACCATGACAAACCAGGCTAATCAGTTAGATCTTTGTTGGGTGCATGGCGACAGTTCAGCCAAGTTAAGCGTTAATTTTGCCAGCAAAGAAGCCCATATCAACATCGTTGAAGCCCAGCAATCGACTCACATTGTACTGACTGATTTACTGGCTAAACACCGCGGATAATCTGCCGTTTGATTTAAGCTTAAACGTAAACAAGGCGCCTAATTAGGCGCCTTGTTGGTATCGATACAAACAGTTTGTATCGAACTGTTTGTATCAAACTATTTGTATCGAACTGTTTGTATCAAACTGTTTGTATCAAGAATCGTCCGGTCATCAATATTACATCAACAACTACCACCACGAGAAAGTTCATAACCTAACACTTCAGCATGATGGGCATCAGCAATAAACATTTCTGCGGCTTTACGGCCTTTTTGTTCTGAATGCTGGAACACGGTTGTCAGCGGCGGGATAGCTCGTGAGCCTTCATCAATACCATCAAAACCCACCACTCGAATATCTTCAGGGATCCGCAAACCTTGTTGGATTGCCTCGCGCATTAAACTCAAGGCAATGAGGTCACTCATGCACAAAAATACATTCGGACGCGGTACACAATTAAGCGCTTCTTTGGCTGCTATAGCAGCAAAGTCGGCATTACTTTCAGGAATATTCCAAATGCGATCATCACCAAGCTTAACCCCAGTATCACCAATGGCATCCAAATAGCCTTGCAAACGCTGATGTGCTACTGAAGTGTCGATTTCCATAGAATGAATATCATACACGCGGCAGGTTAAGTGAGTGTCGAGCAAGCGTAATCCAAGAATTGCGACCTGATCTTGCTCAGATTGAATTGCCAATTTAGCCACTTCATAGGCACCGGCTTTATTATCGATACTCACCGAAGCACTACGATGAATATTAAAGTCGACCGTCACCACTTTTTTACGGATTTTTTTTAATTGCTCGGCCAATAAACGATTGCGGGGGCGACCATAGCAAATAAAACCATCGACAAAATCATTTACGCCATTCACATTGTCAGAACTGCCAGAAAACAACAGTAAATTAATTTTATGTTGCTCAAAAACTGCCGCAACGCCTTTCATAAACTTACTGGCCACGGGATCAGACACCATGTATTCAATACTGTCCGACAACACTAATGCTACCGTATCAAATTTGCCACGCCTTAAAGATTGCGCTGCTTTATTCGGTCCAAAATATCCGAGCTCGTTACAGGCAGCTAGAATGTCTATTCGACGTTTTTCCGACAACTGATCTGGACGATTAAACGCATTAGATACCGTCGCATTCGACACACCTAATTCTTTGGCAATACTTTTTAAGGTCCAATGCTTGGAGTCTGGCATAGTGGGTCCGTTTATGTCGTGGCGTTAGCCTAAAATAGCTATAAATAACATGAATATACTGACGCTAGGCGGTAGAACATCAAATCTGAATTTCAGATACTGGCCTAGCGTTTAAGCGAAAAACGGCACCAGCTAGTTAAACTGCTGCCAAATTATAAATCGTCTTGCTGTTGAACATGATCAACAAGACTAGCGATCGACATATTTTGCTCAACAGTTGGGTTTTTTAAGCGTTTTGCAAACCAAAAACGAGGTTTCCAATAGATATTATTCAAACTCGAAATTTTTACCCCTTTTTTAGTCGAGGCATGTAAAAAACGGTCATTGCCCATGTAAATACCGACATGACGAACGGTTCGGGTGGTTTTGAAAAAAACGAGATCGCCAGTTTTTAACTGATTACGCGGTATTTCTTTACCTAAAATACGTTGCGAGTTCACGGTACGAGGTAACTTGTCGCCAACAATATTCAAGTAGGCCAAATACACAAACCCTGAACAATCTACGCCATTTCTACTCAGGCCACCTAAACGATATGGAGTGCCTTTCCATTGATTATGAAAACTCAGTAGGTTTGACTCACTCCACTTAGGTGGTTCTGGCTTAAGCATGGGAGGAACCACCACGGGCTTAGACGCGATAACCACAGCAGGCGAAGACGCACATGCAGATAACAACAGCACTAAACAACTAAACAATAATCTTTTAGCCAATTCAACCCACTCCAAACCCCGAAAAATCATCCGAAATATAAATATTTTTGCCGCAATACACAATAAAAATAACCGCCGCACCGCTTAGCGTTAACGAGTCATCATTTGTATGCACTGCACTAAAGCCCGTTTAGCTGCCATTTTATCGATTTTAATTTGGCAGCGTAGCATAGTTCCTTGCCAATTTGACCAAAAAACACTCGCTAACGTTGATGCCGGTAAGTCCGCACGAATATGCCCTTGTTGCTGCCCTTGTTGAATAAGTGCACTCAATAGGCCGATCCATTGATCATAAAGCTGATTCAAGGTTTGATGCAGTTGCGGCGACTGACTACTGACCTCTACCATCAAGTTACCCATCAAGCAGCCGCGTGGTTCACTGCCACTAAACAGCTCGTCAATGAGTTGATGATATCCATTTAGCACAGTAGATAAATTGGTTTTAAAGTTTACGCTTGAATCGATAGCGATAGGTTGAATACGTTGCTGGAAATAATGTTCGGCCACGGCTGCGGCAAATGCTTCTTTACTGGCAAAGTAATGATAAAAAGAACCTTTAGGAATACCCACTTCGTCGAGAATCAATTTAATCCCCACTGCACTATAACCGTGTAACGCAAAAAGCTTTTCACCTACGACGCATATTGACTGTCTACTCGCTGCACTTTTATTCATTTAGCCTCCCTTTTTTAGTGATAGGATAACTAAGAATAGACCAGTCGGCTAACTTTAGTTGTTAACAAACAAAAACATGTGCTTTTATCTATAAATTGTTCTACTAAATTAATTATTTAATGATCAACTTCCGTATCAACCCATCATCTATATACACAACCTAAACATGTTTCCGACAAAACTTAAGCTCAGTAAGCGGACCTTGAAACAAACAATTATCTATTAATACGGCTGCGTTAAACCCAGTTTTCTCCACAGAAGTGTTCAACATAAAATAAAGGTAATTAACATCAGTCAGGTTTCTGATAAGAAAAAAGCCTACGCAAAGTAGAACGAATAAGACTGTCAATAGATGGTAAGAAATTGCTTGAACCATTCTGAATAAAACAGCATTAATCACTATGGGTATTATTGGCTATCGACTCTTGTAATAACGGCATATTGTCATCACGTCCATCACGATAGCTATTGTCCATATGCTTATCTACCAACTGTTCACAACGCTTTTGGGCTTCATATTGCTTGAGGGGATCCACTTCTTTATCGGTTTGTGCTTGGCACAACACATTGCCACAGCCAGATAGCAGTAACACACTAGCCAAAGCCAACCACGGCATGACATTTAACAGCGGTTTTATCACATGGTTTGTCACAGAAAAATGCATCCATAAGTTATACCAATCCTATTAAATATGTGATCTTTCAGCGGGAGTTCAAAGTACTGTAGGCAAGGCAGATGATTGAAGCGAATAGTGATTCTATTTTGAAAACATCTAACGCAGCATAAAGTACTTTGAAACCCGCCAGAATGGAGTCTCTCAGGTATTCCACTTCTGTGTTGCATCGATTTAAAAGGGAACAGCCATTTCTACATCAATGCGCCTTGAATTAAAAAACCTGAGAGACTCTGAACTGATCAGATATTTAATGAGATT